>NZ_JBFAZH010000389.1:0-6305 GCF_040681735.1 Actinoplanes sp. NPDC051633
CGCAGATCGGCACCCAGAAGGCCGCGTGGGCCGGCTCGCACAACTTCGTGCAGTTCAAGCAGAAGGCCAACGACCCCAACAAGCTGACCGCCGGCAAGGTGTTCATCAACTACATCAGCCAGCAGTCGCTCGAGTGGGCCAAGGGCGGCCAGGTGCCGGCCCGCAAGGAGGTCCGGGACAGCGCCGAGTTCGCGGCGCTGAAGGAGCAGGCGGCGATCGGTTCGCAGATCGACGACCTGCACTTCCCGCCGTCGGTGCCGGGCATCGCGGACGCCATGGCGACCATCGACACCGCCGTCAACGAGGCGATCCTCGGCCGCAAGGAGCCGGCCAAGGCGCTGTCCGACGCGGCCGCCAAGGCCAACCAGATCCTCGAGCAGAACCGCAAGAAGTACGGCGGCTGAGCATGACCACCCAGACCGTCACGGAGACGACGGCGGCCTCCGCGGAGACGACGGCGTCTCCGCGGCGGCGCGGTCCCGGCCTGACCCCGTACCTGTTCCTGCTGCCGTACGTCGCGATCTTCACGACGTTCACCCTGGTCCCGGCGCTCTACGGGCTGTGGATCAGCCTGCACGACTGGGACTACCTGCTGCCGGGCAAGCCGTTCGTCGGCCTGGACAACTACGGGGCCTTGCTGGACAGCGCCTCGCCGGTGTTCGACTTCTTCTGGAACAGCATGGAGGCCACCGGGATCTTCACGGTGGCCAGCGTCCCGCTGCTCGTGGTGGTGCCGCTGGGCCTGGCGATGCTGCTGAACCGCGCCTTCCCGGGACGCACGCTGTTCCGGGCCGTCTACTTCGCACCGTACGTGCTGGGTGTGGCCGTCATCGGCCTGCTCTGGCGTTTCCTGCTCGACCCCAACCTGGGCATGGTGAACGCGGTGCTCGGCGCGGTCGGGCTGCCCGCGGACACGCCGTGGATCACCGCCCTGCCGTGGGCGTGGATCTCGCTGGTCGGGGTCACGGTCTGGTGGACGCTGGGCTTCAACGCGGTGATCTACCTGGCCGGCCTGCAGGACATCCCGGCCGAGCTCTACGACGCCGCCCGGGTGGACGGCGCGGGGCGCTGGGCGGAGTTCCGCAACGTCACCCTGCCCGGGCTCCGTCCGGTGCTGGTGTTCGTGGTGATCAACACGATCCTGGCGTCGGCCAACATGTTCGGGCAGTCCTATCTGATCACCCAGGGGGCGCCGGGCGTGGAGACCCGCACGGCGATCATGTACATCGCCGACGAGGGCCTTCGCGCGTACAACATGGGCAGCGCCGCCGCGATGAGCTACGTGCTCACACTGGGTCTGCTGCTGATCAGTGTGATCGTGTTCCGGCTGTTCCGGGAGAAGGACTGACATGGGCCATCCAACAGCCCCACCACCGCCCAAGACCGGACTGAAGACCAACCTGAAAGGTATCGCCTGGTACACCGTGTTGATCGGGATCAGCATCGTCTTCATCGCGCCGCTGGTCTGGATGCTGCTGACCTCGTTCAAGACCACCGGCGAGGCCACCCGGGTCCCGCCGGCGTGGCTGCCCGAGGACCCCAGCACCCGGGCCTACGACGCGCTGTTCGCCGGCAACACGCAGACGCCGGTGCTCCGCTGGTTCCTGAACAGCATGGTGGCGGCGATCGGGCAGGCGATCCTGGTGCTCGTGGTCGCCTCGATGGCCGCGTACGCGCTGGCCCGGATGCAGTTCCGCGGCAAGAACGTGATCTTCGCGGTGATCATCGGGACGCTGTTCGTGCCCGGCTTCGTCATGCTCATCCCCAACTTCCTGATGGTCGACCGGCTGGGCTGGCTGGACAGCCTGTGGGCGCTGATCATCCCCGGCGCGGCCAGCGCCTTCGGCGTGTTCTTCCTGCGCCAGTTCTTCTCCACGCTGCCCCGCGAGCTGGAGGAGGCGGCGCTCCTCGAGGGCGCCAACGCGTGGCAGATCTTCACCAAGGTGATCCTGCCGCTGTCCAAGCCGGCGCTGGCCACGCTGACGGTGATCGCGTTCCTGACCAACTGGAACGACTTCATCTGGCCGGTCTACGTTCTGTTCAGCCCGGAGAACCTGACCCTGCCGCCGGGCCTGGCCACGCTCCAAGGCGCGTACACCACCGACTATCCGGTGATCATGGCCGGCGCCGCGCTGGCCAGCATTCCGGTATTGATCCTCTTCGTGATCTGCCAGCGGTACATCATCGAGGGCGTCTCACGAAGCGGCCTCAAGGGGTAAAAATGCGACGTTTATTCTCGTTATTAGCTCTGTTACTCGTTCTCGTCCCGACTGCTGCCCACGCCAACCCGATCTCCGAGTCCTTTGCGGACACCTTCGCCGATCCGGTGATCGTGCCGGGCGGCGACGGGTGGTACTACGCCTACGGCACCACCGACCCGCTGCGCGAGGGCGAGAGGGTCGCGCACCGCATCCCGATGGCGCGATCGAAGAACCTGGTCGACTGGACCTACGTCGGCGATGCGTTCAGCGCCGGGCAGAAACCGGCCTTCGCCGCGGACAACACCGCCTTCTGGGCGCCCGATGTACGGAAGATCGGCAACCGGTGGGTCATGTACGTGACCGTCACCGAGACCACGGTCGCACCCGGCGCCTCGGCCATCGGCGCGGCCACCGCGCCAACCCCGACCGGTCCGTGGACCTTCGTGGACACTCCGGTGGTCGCACCGAGGCCGAGCGGAGACGGCGGCTGGCTGTGGACCTTCGACCCCACGCTGCTGGCCACGCCCGACGGCAAGAAGTTCCTCTACTACGGCAGCTACTTCGGCGGCATCTGGGTCAGCGAGCTGACCGCGGACGGCCTGCGGATCACGGGTACGGCCACCCGCGTCGCGATCGACAACAAGTTCGAGGGCGCATACGTCGTCCGTAAGAACGGCTGGTACTACCTCTTCGCATCGTCGGCGAACTGCTGCGCCGGGCCGACCACCGGATACTCGGTCTCGGTCGGGCGCAGCCGGGATCCGCGCGGCCCGTTCGTGGACAAGCTCGGACAGTCGCTCAACGTGTCCCGGGCCGGCGGCACGCCGGTGATCGCGCCCAACGGCAACCGCTGGGTGGGCACCGGGCACAACGGCATCGTCACCGACCGGATCGGCCAGGACTGGTTCGTCTACCACGCGATCGACCGCAGCGACCCGTACCTGGACGAGCCGTTCGGCATCAACGAGCGCCCGATGCTGCTCGACCGCCTGGACTGGATCAACGGCTGGCCGACCGTCCGGGGTGGGCGGTGGGCGTCGGACGTCCTCCGGGACAAGCCCGGCCGGCCGGTGAACTACTCGCCGGCGCCGGTGCCGACCCCGAAGTACCCGCTCTTCTCGGAGGACTTCAACCGCGGCCTGGGCAGCGGCTGGAGCTGGGTGAGGCAGGATCCGGCCGCCACCGTCAGCGGTGGAAAGCTGAACTGGCCGGTGCAGGGCGCGGATCTGACCGGGACCAGCAACAACGCGGGCGTGCTGCTGCGGAACGCGCCGAAGGGCCGGTGGATCGCCGAGACCAAGCTGACGCTGCCGCTGGGCGAGGACACCGTGCGCAACTACCAGCAGGCCGGTCTGATCGCGTACGTGAACGACGACCTGTTCGCCCGCAACGACGTGGTCGCCATCTGGAACACCCGGCAGGTCGAGTTCGGCAAGGAGATGCCGTTCGCGGACGCGTTGTCCTACGGCGGGACCATCGCCGGCACGCCGGGCCTGGAGACCACCTGGCTGCGGCTCGCGCACCGGACCGACGCCTCCGGCGAGCACGAGTACCGGGCCGGCGTCAGCAACGACGGCCGCCGCTGGACGTGGGGTGGCGTGTGGACGCTGCCGGCCGACACCACACCGAGGATCGGCCTCGTCGCGCACGGCGGCGCCGAGCCGGCGGTCACGGCCCAGTTCGAATACTTCCGGTTCAGCCGGTGGTGAAAAGGCAAGAAGTGGTAGCCCAGCGGTCCATCCGACGCTCGAATGGCCTTCTGGGCTACCACTTTCTGGTTGTCGCGGCGCTGGCGCTGGCCGGCTGCGGTGACCCCGCACCAGCGATGGAGACGGAGGCGCCCGTGCAGACGTTCACCAACCCGGTGTTCAAGGAGAACTTCCCCGATCCGGGCGTGATCCGGCACGAGGACACCTGGTACGCGTACGGCACGAACAACGACGCGGCGAACGTACCCGTGCTGACCTCGACGGATCTCGTCAACTGGACCGGCGCCGGGGACGCGATGCCCGAGGTCGGCACCTGGGCCACCAAGGGCAACACGTGGGCGCCCGAGGTCATCTCCGGCGACGGCGGCTGGCTGCTCTACTACACCGCCCGGTCCACGGCGACCGACCGGCAGTGCATCGGGGTGGCGTTCTCCGCCAAGCCGGAGGGCCCGTTCGTCGACGAGTCGGACAAGCCGCTGATCTGCCAGGCGGACGAGGGCGGGTCGATCGACGCCAGCCCGTTCACGGCCGCCGACGGCAAGCGTTACCTCTACTGGAAGAACGACGGCAACGCGATCCAGCAGCCGACGTACCTGTACGCGTCCGAGCTCAGCGCCGACGGCCGGCGGCTGGCCGGGAGTTCGAAGCAGCTGCTGGTCAACGACGCCGCGTGGGAGGACCACGTGATCGAGGCGCCGCAGCTGGTCGAGCACGACGGGAAGTTCTTCCTGTTCTACTCGGCCAACGCGTTCGACCGGGACGTCTATGCGATGGGCTACGCGGAGTGCGACACCCCGCTCGGGCCGTGCCGTAAGGCGGCGGAGAACCCGATCCTGAAGTCGACACCCGCCGCGGCCGGCCCGGGGCACAGCTTCCTGGTCACCACGCCCGGTGGCGAGAGCTGGCTGCTCTACCACGCGTGGCCGCCGGACTCGATCGGCAGCGTCTCACCCGGTCGGCAGCTGTGGCTCGACCGGGTGGACTGGGCCGGCGGCAAGCCCGTGGTGAAGGGCCCGACCGCCGACCCGCAAGCCCTGCCCCGCTAGCCTGCCCCGCTAGCCGACCAGGTGGCGGCGCAGGTCGGTGGCGGCCGACCGCGCCGTCACCGATCCGGCGTCGCCGAACGCGGCCGTGAAGAACTCCGCCACGGCGATGTCGATCGGGTGCGGCTCGGTCAGCGACGTCCGATAGAACGCCATGCTCTGGGCGTAGGTCATCTGCCGCTTGCCGTCCTCGGTGTGCCACGAGATCGTCTGATGGCCGACGGTGCCGCCGTCGTGGCCCCACACCCGCCCGGTCGGCAGCTGCGCCCAGTAGAGCCCCAGACCGTACCCGCCGGCCTCGGGATACGCCGGATCCTGCACCACCGTGGTCTTCATCTGAGCCAGCAGAGCCGGCCGCAGCAGCCGGCCGGTCAGCAGGGCCCGGAAGAAGACGTTCAGGTCGTCCGCTGTGGACACCATCTCGCCCGCGGCCCACGCCCACGTCATGTTGTAGCGGGTGAAGTCGCGCAGCTGCCCGTCGGGCGGCCACGGCACGTACGCGTGCATGTGCGGCCCGCGGATCACCGGGTCGGCGCCCTCGAAGTAGGTGTCCGTGAGGCGCAGCGGCTTGAGGATCCGCCGGCTCACCTCGGTGCGGTAGCTGTGCCCGGTCACCCGCTCGATGATCAGGCCGGCCAGGATGTAGTTGGTGTTCGAATACGACCAGCCGGTCGTCGGCGCCGCGGCCAGCCCGATCCGCACCAGCTGCTCGGGCCGGTAGGTGGTCCGGCCCATGTCGATGATGGCCTGCGGCGACTTGAGCAGCTCGGTGTCGTAGTCGCCGATCCCGCTGGTGTGGTTGAGCAACATCCGCACGGTGACCCGGTCACCGACGGCCTTCGGCACCAGTCCCGTGGACAGATAGCGGCCGATCGGCGCGTCCAGCCGGACCCGCCGCTCGCCGGCCAGTTGCAGCATGGTGGTCGCGACGAATGTCTTGGTGATGCTGCCGATCCGGTGCCGCAGGCCGTCGCGCACCGGCCTTTGCGACCGCACGTCGATCACCCCGGCGGTCGGTGTCCACACGCGGCGGCCGTCGCGTACCTCGGCGAAAGCCCCCGGCATCCCCGCTGCGTGCACGGCCTCCAGCTTGCGCTGCAGATCGGCGCCGGACGGTGCGGCCACCGCCGCTCCGGCCGGCGCGACCAGCACCACGGCCGCGACGGCGACGGTCAGTGTTCGTCTCAACATCGTGCCTCCCCTCGTGGTTCCCCGTGGCTCCATGCTCGCGGTCGGGGAGAGGGGATGTCGTCCGGCGCGGGGACGATCGTCCGGGTCCACCGCGCGGAGGACCCGGCGAAGTCAGTCGTCCTTGTCGCCGCTCATGCCTTCCATCGCCGAGGCGATGGAAG
>NZ_JBFAZH010000390.1:0-6303 GCF_040681735.1 Actinoplanes sp. NPDC051633
GCTCGATGAGCTCCTCGGAAAGCGGTGTGCGCCGTCCCATCGGATAGAGATAGCAGCAACCGAGATAAGCGCCGGCAGTGTCGTAGACGGCGTACGTGAAGGAATACCCGTACCGGAACTCCGCCTCGTGCCATACCAGGTCGACGTAGTTGAACTCCTCGGTGACGGGCTCGGACGGCCAACTCCCGCCCCGGGTGCGCCGGATCAGATCCTGGCTGGCGTTGATGCCGCGAACGTCGTCGCTCAGGTCCGTCCGGCTGATCGCACGGGCGTGGATGTCCTCGTATCTCAGCTCCGTCGGCGCTTGGAAGTGCGCCGGTAGGGCCAGCTTTCTGATCAGTCCTGAGTAATCCATGGTGCTCCTTGACGGGCGAGCGCGCCCGGCTCAGTCGTTCGTGGCACGGTACGACAGGAGCACGACGCCGTTCTGGAACGTTCGTTGTCCGGCGGGTTGCAGAACCACATTCAGCCCCTCGTGCAGCAGAAGATCCTCGCCCGCGCCCACGCCGGCCAGGACCGGGTGCACCCACAGGTGCAACTCGTCGAGGAGGCCGGCGCCGAGCAGCGTCTTGGCGACCGGGCCGTAGCCGTGCATGAGGATCGGGCCGCCGGGTTCGGCCTTCAGCTTGCGAACCTGGCCGACCAGATCATCGGACAGCACGGTGGTGTGCTGCCACGCCGGATCGGTCAAGGTCGACGAGACCACATACTTGGGCATCGCGTTGATCCGGTCGGCATAGGCGCCGTCCCGGTTCGGCCACGCCGAGGCGTACACGTCGTACGTCTTACGGCCCATGAGCATGGCGTCGCCGGCGGTCAGCTGCTCGAGGGCGAACGCGTCGGTCTCGGCGTCCACGTAGTCGAAATGCCAATTCCCCATGTGGTTGATGACGCCGTCCAGGCTGACGAACGTCGAATTGACGATGGGTCGCAAGGTCTTGCCTCCCGGTCGGGGTGTGATGAGCTCGGAGGTTACTTCGTCGCTCCTTCAGAACGCCTTCACCGTTCGACACCCGGCACGGGGGAAGGGAACCGTGGTGTCGCGTCGCGCATCGGGTCGGTCATTCGGCGCTGCACCAGGAAGAGCCAGGACCAGACGAGTCCGAAAGCGAGGACACCGCCGCCGACGAGCACGACGGGGTCGGTGGTGACCCGGTCCAGCAGCAATCCGGCGATCGCCGCGGCGACGGCAGCGTCGATGGTGGCGACGACCGTCGGTGTGGTGATGAGGAAGTAGCTCTTCGTCCGGTTGGTGGCCGGGGCGATGAGCGAGTAGCTGGTTTCGAAGCCGCGCCGGTCGTCGTAGGGGCTGGCGGTGAAGTACGGCCTCAGCGCCGGCTCCATCCTCAGATACGCGTTGCGGAGCCGGTTCATGGCCAGAACCGCGAGTTTCTCGTCGCGGTTGATCTGGACCAGCCGCAGGTACGTCGTCAGGCCGAGGAACAGCACCACCGACATGAGCACGACGGTCAACGCGACGGCGCCGGCGGAGAAGCCGGTGACGTCGGCGAGCAGGGCCGACGCGACGATCGCCGCGGACAGCACGGTCAGGAAGACGCTGGTTCGCTGCTGCGCCTCGGCCAGCAGCGCCGTCCGGCTGCCCAGCAGGCTCCAGTGCTCGGTGGAGAGGATCGCCGCCGCCGACGGGCCGAATGACTCCTTATCGTCAGCCGAGACGCCGGTCATATCGATTCCTTCCGGGGCGACGGCAGGCAACGGCCGCTATGGTGCGGGCCGCAGAATTGTATTGACGGCCGAGGCACGGTACCCCACTGCTGTTTCAGATCGCATTCACGGCGCGGGAAAGCCGTTGAGAGAGGAAGGCAGTTGCATACGCCCAGGTTGACATGCTCCAATGGCGCGGTTCCGGTAGCCGGCCGGGACATGGTTGTCACGTTCTGAGTTGTGTAGGGACCGATGTCAGCGCGACGTTCCGAGGCTGCCGCACCGAGTGGTGATCAAGCCGCGCATCGGAAACTGGCGATAAGTGTTCTGGGGCCATTATCGGTGTCGATCGGCGGCGAGCCGATTTCGATCACGTCCGGGCGGCTACGCACATTACTGGTGGCGTTGGCTCTGTCCGCGGGCAAGGACGTGTCGATCGAGCGGCTGGCTTCCATCGTGTGGGGCGATGAGGCACCCGCCCATGTCCGGCGGGCAACTCAGACCTGCCTGACCCGGCTGCGTAAGTTGCTCGGACCGGGAGCCATCGCCACGTCGCCGGCGGGCTACCGACTCGATGTTGCCCCGGAGCGGGTGGATGCGATTCTGTTCGAGCGGTTGCTCGAGGCGGCGGCGGGATCGAGCGACCCGGCCGACGAGCGAGCGGCCCTGGCGCGTGCGTTGGCGCTGTGGCGCGGGCTTCCGTTCGACGGCCTGCGATCCGCCTGGCTGGAGGGCGCCGAGGCGACCAGGTTGACGGAGCGACGCGTGGCCGCCCACGAGCGGCGCGTCGAGCTCGACCTCAACTCGGGCCTGGGCGCGGAGCTTGTCGCGGAGCTTCGAGATCTGACCGCGCGGTATCCGCTCCGGGAGCGCCTCTGGGGTCATCTGATGATGGCCCTGCACGTCTCCGGTCAGCGGGCGGACGCCTTGACGACGTATCAGCGGCTGTATCGGCTGTTGTCCGAAGAACTCGGCATCGAACCGGGTCACGCCGTGCAGGAACTGCACAGGCGGATTCTGACCGCGCGAGCCGAGTCGCCACCGCCGTTGTCGCAGCAGACCATCACCGTGCCGCGTCAGCTTCCCGCGGACGTTTCCGGTTTCACCGGCCGCGAGGACGAGTTGGCCCGCCTCGACCGCCTGCCGGACATGAACGCGGTGGTGATCACATCCATCGGCGGCATGGCCGGCATCGGTAAGACCTCGCTCGCCGTCCACATTGCACATCGTATGGCCGGCCGCTATCCGGACGGGCAGTTGTTCATCGATCTGCATGGCTATACGCAGGGCCTGCAACCGATCGAACCGGCGGACGCACTCGGCCACCTACTGCGCTCGCTGGATGTCGGGGAAGAGCGCGTTCCGCCAGGGCTCGAGGACCGGGCCGCGCTCTACCGGACCCGGCTCGCCGACCGGCGGATGTTGATCCTGCTGGACAACGCGGCAGCCGAGTCGCAGGTGATGCCCTTGCTGCCCGGCGCACCCGGATGCCTGGTTCTGGTCACCAGTCGCCGCCGGCTGGCCGGCCTCGACCAGACCCACACATTGTCACTGGACACGCTGCCCGTCTCCGACGCGGTCAGGTTGTTCACGCGCGCCGCCGGTGACCGGTCACTCGGCGACTCGCCCCGTGAGCTTCTGGTGGAGCTTGTCGAGTTGTGTGGCCGGCTGCCGCTGGCGATCCGGATCGCCGCCGGCAGGTTCAGGTCTCACCGCACGTGGGACCTGTCCCACCTGGTCGAGCGGCTGCGCGACCAGCAGCGCCGGCTCGGGGAGCTGGAGGCCGGCCAGCGCAGCGTCACCTCAGCGCTGGGTCTGTCCTATCAGTACCTGAGTGCTGAGCAGCGACAGATGTATCGGTTGCTGGGCTTGCATTCCGGGCCGGACATCGATCAGTACGCAGCGGCCGCCCTGATCGATGCGACGGCGCCGGTGGCGGGGCGATTGCTCGAGCATTTGCATGAGGCTCACCTGCTGCAGGAACCCGTCGCGGGCCGGTATCGGTTCCACGATCTGACTCGCGTGCACGCCGCTCGAACCGCCATGTCGGAAGAGACCTCGGGCAGCCGGCGGCAGGCGCTCGGCCGGGTGATCGACTACTACCGCTATGCCGCAGCGCTGGCCGTGGATGCCGCGCACCCGTACGAACATGAGCGGCGCGCCCAGGTTCCGCCGACACTGACACCCCTGGCCGGCCTGTCCGGCATGGCGTCCGCGTTGGACTGGCTGGATCTCGAGCTGCCCAATCTGCTGGCCGCCGCCAGATGCGGTGCCGAGCTCGACCGGCCGTCGCACCTCCTGCACCTGTCCAGCATCCTGCACCGGCATCTGCGCAGCCGCGGCCGCTACCACGACGGGGTCAACCTTCACCAGCAGGCGATGACGACCGCCCGTGCGCTGGGCCATCAGGAGGCCGAGCTCGACTCGCTGGTCAGCCTCGGTCACATATACCTGCGGCAGGGACGCTTCGCGCAGGCTGTCGACCAGCTCCAGAAGGCGGTCATCGCCGCCCGCGCGTTGGGCCATCATGAGGCGGAGGTGGAGGCGCTGCACAACCTCGGCTGGGTGCACATGTCGTCCGGCCGGTACGAGCAGGCGATCGACAATCTCGAGCAGGCGCTGAACGTGGCCCACTCCACGGATTACCGCCGTGGCGAGATGCTCGCGCTGTCCGCCCTCGGCCACGTCCACCGCCGGGAAGGTCGGTACACGCTGGCCGCCGGCCATTTCGGGCGGACACTGCGGCTCGCTCACGCCACCGGCGACGACGCCATCGAGGCCGCGCTGGCCGGGCTGGGCGAGCTGCACCGGCGGCAGGGCCGGTACGAGCAGAGCGGCGACCACTACCGCCGGCTGTTCGACCTGGCGCAGGACAGGGGCGACCGCAACTGGCAGGTCGAGGCACGGCAGGGGCTGGGCCGGCTGCATCACACCGCCGGCGACCCGCGCGTCGCTCTCGACCTGCACGACCAGGTCCTGGCGCTGGCCACCGAGATCGGCCAGCCCGCGGATCAGGCCCGCGCCCACGACGGTCTGGCATATGCCCACCACGACCTGGGCGATCATGAGCGGGCCCGCACGCACTGGCAGCACGCCCTCGACATCCTCGACGAGCTCGGCACAGCATGGACCGACGACAAGGAAACCGCTGCGCCGATCATTCGCACTCGTTTGCGGGCACTGTCACCGGCGATCAGAGGCCACTGACCACCGGCCGGTCAGTTCATCCGCGGCGCCGCCCCGGCCGGCTGCAATGCACTGGACGTATCCACTCCCGTTCGCGGTGCGAGCGGATCGGTGCGCCTGGCGCCGTGTGCGTGGCGGATGCCGTCGATCGTGAACACCGCGAGGGCCGCCCAGACAAGCGCGAATCCGGCCAGGCGGGCGGGTGGCATCGGCTCGTCGAAGAGCAGCACGCCGAAGCCCAGTTGCAGGATCGGCGTGATGTACTGCAGCATGCCCAGCCCGGTCAGCGGAATCCGGTTCGCCGCGCCGGCGAACATCAGCAGCGGAACCGCGGTGATCGCACCGGCCGCGACCAGCAGGGCCGTGTGGCCTGGGGAGATCGCCGCGAACGTCGACTCCCCGCGCCACGTGAGCCAGCCGACGTAGGCCAGCACCGGCAGGGCCAGCACGGCGGACTCGATGAACAGCCCCTGTGCCGCGGGCAGGCCCAGCCGCTTCTTGAGCAGTCCGTACCCGGCAAAGCTCAGCGCCACCGACACCGCGATGTACGGGATGTGCCCGTACACGACGGTGAGGACGGCGACCGCGGCACCTCCGATCCCGACGGCGGCCCTTTGGGCCGCGCGGAGCCGCTCGCCCAGGAAGCCGACGCCCAGCAGCACAACGACCAGCGGCGTGATGAAGTAGCCGAGGGCAGTCTCCACCACACGGTCGGTCTGCACTCCGTAGATGTAGATGCCCCAGTTGACCGCGAGGACGCCGGCGGCCAGCGCGGCGGTCCGGAGCGCGTTCGGGCGCTCGGTGACGAGCCGCAACCGGCGCCAGCCGCGCACCGCGAACAGCACCACGGCGACGGCCACCACCGACCAGAGCACCCGGTGTGCCAGGACCTCCACCGGGCCGGCCGGACGGAGAAGCTTGATGTAGAGAGGCATGAAGCCCCAGATGGTGTAGGCGCCGATGCCGTACAGGTAGCCGAGACGGGTCTGGCTCATCACGGGACTCCATTCGTCGATGACGTAGCCAGAATGAGACAGTTCTGTTATGACGTCCAATGCCAATGGGGCAAGTCTTACATCGATATAGTTGATGAATGCTGAACCTGGTTCATCTGAAGGTCCTGGCCGCGGTGGCCCGGCACGGGTCGGTGACCGAAGCGGCCGTGGAGCTGCATAACTCACAACCGTCGGTGAGTCACCACCTCTCCCGGCTGGAGGCCGCCACCGGCGTGAAGCTCGTCCAGCGGGTCGGGCGGGGGATCCGCCTCACGCCGGAGGGCCGGCTGTTGGCGAGCCGGGCCGCCGAGATCGTGGGACGGGTCGACGCGGCCGCCAATGAGCTCGCCGCGCAGGTCGGCCTGGAAGCCGGACGGGTGCGGCTGGCCGCCAACGCGTCCGCGCTGGCCACCATCGTGCCCGCGGCGGCCGCCACGCTGGGACAGAAGTTCCCGGG
>NZ_JBFAZH010000391.1:0-6300 GCF_040681735.1 Actinoplanes sp. NPDC051633
TTCCGCTGATCCGGCTGGCGATACACCGGGAGGCGTTGCTGGCGCGCAACGCGAAGATGCCGATCAGGCTGCCTGCGGTTTGGGCCCGCCTCGGCAACTACGACCGAGCCGATGCGCTGGCCCGCGCCATGCCGCGCGGACAGGGTCAGGCATGGGCCCTGGTCGGTCTCCTCAACGTGGTCGTCGAGATGGGAGACCGGGAGGCCGCGGCAGACCTGATGGAGCGGATCGAGGCGTTGAACCGGTGGCGCGACGGATTCGTGTTCGGCCCGGAGTGGCTGCCGATTCGACTGGCCGAGGCCGTTGCCAGGTTGGGTGACCTCGACCGGGCCGCGGCCTCGGTCCGGGCGATGCCCGGAAGGCCGTCGCAGGCGGCTGGTCTCGCCGTATTGATTGAGGTCGCGGCCGAGTGCGGCGACCGTGACCGGGCGGCCGTCATGGCCGACGAGGCCGAGGCGATAGCCGGCACCCTTGATCGACAAGAGGGGGTAGTCATCGCGATCGCGAAGGCTATGGACCACGCGGGCGATCACGAGCGTGCCCGCGCCATGTGCCGGCTGTTGGGCGGCGCAGGCTACGAGGTCGAGCTCCTGACTGCGCTCGCCGACCAGGCGGCCAGAGCCGGTGCGGCCGAGCGGGCGCGGATTCTGGTGGAGGAGGCCGAGGCCAAGAGCGCCGGGATGTCAGATCCGTACGAACTGGTGCCCGCCCTGACCGAGGTCGCCAAGGGTCATGTCGCGATCGGCGACGCGGCTCGCGCTGCCGTCGTGGCCGGTCGAGCGGAGCCGCTGATCCGCTACCTCACCATTCCGGAGCTGCGGACGCAGGACCAGATCGACCTGGCGAAGGCCATCGCCGCCGCCGGCGACTACGCCTGGGCGGGACGTCTGGCAGACACCGTGGCCCCAGACGAATCCCGCGCCTGGGCGCGCATCGCGGTCATACGCGTCGCGTCGTCCGCGGGCCGTCTTGATGAGGCCGAGCGGCTGGCCGAACCCATTTCCGATGGACCACGACGAGCCGAGGCGCTGACCGTGATAGCCGAGGCGGCGACTGTGAGCGACCCGGCCCGCGCGCGGCGGCTCGCCACACTCGCGGAGCAACAGATGCGATTCACCGAGACTCGCGACACATCGCCCCGCCTCGCCATGAACCTTGCCGCCGCGGTCGCGGCCACGGGCGATCTTGCCACGGCGGTCCGCCTGGTCGTGCAGGCGGCGGGGTCCGGCGAGCGGCTTTGGCCCTCGGACGTGGCCGACGTTGCCCGCAGCTTGACGGCAGCGGGTGACTATTCCGGCGCGCTGGCGGTGTTCTCCCGGGCAGCGGACCGGTCCGACCCGCCTGGCGCGCTCCTGAGTCTCGCGCGGTCGATCCCCGATCGGCCCGACAAGGCCTGGTCGTTTGCCGAGCGAGCAGCCGCCGAGGTGGCGCTGAACGCCCCGGAAGACCAGGCTTCCGTCCTTTCCGCCGTGACGGAGCTGGCGGCAACCATGGGAAAGACCGACGCTGCCCGGTCCTACGGCAAGCAGGCCGAGGCCGCAGCCGCAGCCGTCCAAGATCAGAGCCACTGGAGTGTGGAGGAGACATGGGTTCGGCTGGCGACGGCAATCGCCGGCATCGGCGACGTCGACTGGGCCGAACGACTCGTGCGCCGAGTGGTCGCGACCCAGTCCTACGAGGTGCCGCCGGACCCCCTCGCGGACGCGCAGTTGCTGGCCGATCTGATCGATGTGATTGCTGCCGCCGACATGGCCCGGGCGACGACGGCCGCCCACGGCCTCGCCAACCCGGCGCTGCAGGCGTACTGCCTGCTGAGCCTCGCTGGAACGATGCGCGAGCACGACGACCGGGACAGCGCCGCGACGCTGGGCGAGCTCGCCGACGACCTGCTTCCCGCAGTCCGTGACCCGCTGATGCGGGCGGTGCTGGTGACCGTCTCCGTCGTGCATGCCGGAGAGCAGGGGGACCGCGACGGTACGCATCGCCTGGCCGACGCTGCCGAGTCGCTCATGCCCGCCATCGATGACCGCCGCAAGCAGGTCTGGCTGCTGCTGCTCCTGGCGCGCACAATCGACGAGCCGGTAAGGAAACGCCGGCTGTTCGGCGACGCGGCGTCGAGGGCGAACGAGATCGCAGAGCCGAAATCTCGATGGACCACGATCGCCGATGTCGCCGCCGATGTCGCCACGGCTGGGGAACGGCCCCTGGCGACAGAACTGATCGCCCTCGCACAGAGGTCGGCCGGCGAGCTCGGCGACCTGACGGATCGCCTGGGTGCATGGACGGACCTGGCCGGACTCGCCGCCGATGCCGGCGACGCCGATCAGGCAGCCGCCCTGGCTGAGCGGGTCCAGACCGACGTGTCCGGCCTGCCGGACGACTACACCCGAGCGTGGGCCCTTACCGAGCTCGCCGAGATGTGCGCCAAGCACCAGATGGGCGATCGCGCGAGGGCGCTGCTCCGGCAGGCGGCCGAGTCCGCCGAGACGGTGTCCATCCCCGACATGCGAGCACGATTGCTGGCCGCCATGGCCTGGGCGCATCACGCTTCCGGCGACCAGACAGCCGCGCTGGCGGCCGTCGGGGCGGCTGCCCAGGCGGCTCGCGTCATCGTCGACGACGAATCCCGCACGGAGGCCTGGCGCCGCCTCGGCGATGTTGCGGTTGCCGCCGGTGACACCTCATGGTCCGCGTACATCGACGAAGCGTGCCGGTCAGCCGACGCGCTGCCGCCGGAGGCGCGCGATGATGCGCTTGCCGGCGTCGCCGAGGTTCTCGCCCATGCCGGTGAACCGGCCAGGGCCGCCGATCTCGCGGCCAGGATCGAGGACGAGTACGTGCGGGCCGATGCTGTTATCGCAGTGAGTGTGCGGTCTCCGGACCGGATCACCGCCGAGACGCTGGCGGGTCATGCCGAGACGCTTGTTCGGCTCTTCACCAAGCCGCCCGAGCAGCGTGCCGTCATCGATCCGCAGTCCTACGAGCGCGCCATGACCGATGTTGTGAGGTCCGTCGCTCGGACGGGCCGGCGGGCACAGGCTCAGCGTCTCGCCGCGTCGATAGCGGACCCTTGTTGGCGGACCGAAGCGTTGGCCGCGATCGGCCGGGCGGCGGCCGAGGCCGGCGATATCGATGAGGCGCGGGTGTTGATCGCCGAGGCGCAGAAGCGGGCGGAGTCCATTTCCTCGTCCTATTTTCGGACGTCGGCCATCACCAAGATCGCCGCCGCTGCGACGACAGCCGGCGACCACGACTGGACCATTGCCGCCCTCGATCATGCCCTCCGCAACGCTGAGAACAGCCCGGACGACTTGTGGGGAAGCCTCGCCATGCCCGACCTGGCCACGGAACTCGCCGAAGCCGGGGCTCTCGTTCTAGCGGAAACGGTGGCCCGACGGGTGCCCGAGCCGCACACCCGCGGCCAGGCGTTGATCGGCCTGGCCAAGGCCCACAGCGAGCAGGGCCGGCACAGCGACGCCCAGCGCTTGATCGAGGACGCGGTCGTCCTCATCGACGACACCACCGACTCGTCATGGCGCAGTGGCCTGCTGATCTCATCCGCGGAAATGCTGGCGGTAGCCGGTGCCCACGACCGCGCCGAAGCCATCGCGAACATGATCGTCGAACCCTCCAGGCGAGCCTCCGCGCTGCTGTCGATAGCCGAGCACAGCGAACCGGCGGAGGCGCTGGCCCTCACCGGTGCCGCACTGCGTCAAGGGCGCTGGGAACAGGCCCTCAAGAGCTGCGCCCGCTTGCAGCCCGACGTGGTCACCACCATCGCCGCCGAGGTACTGGAAACCGCGGCTGCCCAGCGCTGATTGGAGTTGGTCGCCATGATGGGACGCGTGACACGAAGGCTCAAAGTGGTCATCGCTGTAGCCACGACCCTCGCGGGTCTGGCCGGTGTCATCGTCATGCTCACCGGCGAAAGCCTGGACCGTGCCGAGAAGTGGGTGTCATTGGTCGGCGTCTTCGTCTCGGTGGCTGTCAGTGTGGCAGGTTTGGTCATCGGTTGGCTGGCCTTCCGCCAAGGCCGGGGCACAGCCGCCGCCGTGGTTGCCAGGAAGACCGGCAACGCGACCGCGGTTGGTGACGGGAGCGTCGCCAACACCGGCTCGCTCGGTCCTGCAGCATCGTTCGTGAGCGACACCGGTGATGCAAAGGCGGAACACGGCGGTCGCGCCAACACGGGTCATGACGCGACGGACAAGCCCTGACCTTGCTAGACAGGGTGCGCATGCGTCCTCCGATGGTGTGCTGATCGGCGCTCCGATGCGGACCGGAGTGATCGCTGCGAGAGCCAGACGGGGCCGAAGGGGACGGGGCAACGGAGCGCGCCGGGGCGGTGGAGACGTCGATGCCGATACGGTCTTAAGGCGATGTTCCCGAGCAACAGCGACCGAAACCGGCCGTCAGGCGTCGAGCCGGAACGAGCTGGTCGCGTCCGCCATGAAGGGCTGAGACGCGTCGCCTGACCATGCGCATCTCGAGCCGGCCGCGTCGTCGGCGCCTTCCCGTGAGGAGCCGGCGGAGTCCCTCCGTAGCGAACAGCCGTGGATCACCGTGCTGAAGACTGCGGCGAGCGGCAACCCGTCAGGCCGGGGTTCGATGCGCAACCTGGCGGAGCATACGTGACGCCTCGGTCCTGGCTGAGCGGCAGACGTTCCACAATGTGGTCGGCCAAGTCCGACGGCGACGTGTCGTCAGACGCAAGCACTGTCACGAGTCGCTCCTGAGCCAGGATGCGAGCTCCCGGTCACGATGGTGGGCCGTTCGCTGCTGTCGCTCTTCGACTCTCCGGCAGAGCGTCCAGGGTCGACCCGTGAACTGCACCGTCCCTGGCTCGAGATCTCATCGCGATCCAAAATGGACCTGGCTTCAGAAGGGCCGGCGCGGTGGCGCAATGTGTCGTTGACCAAGTAAAATAGATGTATGAACACTCGCGCTGTGCGCGGGCGCTATCGGCGGGGACTCAACTCCCCCCTCGGACACCAACCAATGGCCAACGGTGCTGGGCAAGATCGATTTCCGCCCGCACCGTTTTGTGCCTGGGGTGTAGGTGAGCAGTAGGCCGAGGTTGCGGTAGACGTCGAGTTTGTGTTCAGGTTCGGCATCGCGGAGCACGGTAATCATGTCGCCGAGTTGCTCGACAATTGCCACGACTTCGTCTTCCGTTAGATCGCTCGTGCGGGCGACGTCCTGCTCCTGAGCCTTAGTCCGTATGTGTTCTTGGGCGCGTTCCCGGTCGGATTGTGTTTCGGCTATCCAAGCGGTCACTACTGCTGGGTCCGCACCTGCGTCGAGTGCTGCGCGGTACCGGACGAGCTTGGCGTCGCATTGCGCGACCGTCGGGCCGTCTGAAGCCTCGGCGGCGACGGGAGCCTCGGTGGCTGCCTGGTTGACCAGCTTGGCAATGGTGTGGCGGCGTTGCAGTGGACTGAACTCCTGGGCGAGCCAGGTGTCGAGCGGTCCGACGAGGTTGTCCTCGCGCAGGATGACGTTGCGGGGATGGTCGACGTTGTTGGCCAGGGCGTACTCCTGGGGGTAGCGGCATCTGTAGTAAGCCAGGCCGTTTGAGTGCTGGCCCTGCATCCGGCGCTGGCAGACCCCGCAAAACACCAGGCGCGTCCATCGCGCGCTCCGGTGGTCAAATCCCCGGGCAGGCGTCGGAAGGAGGTCGTCGTGGAGTCACACTGATCCGGGATCCACACCCAGTCACCCATCGCCACCGGCACACACCTCCATCGACTTCTGACGGACGGCTCGCGGTCCGTCAGAGTCTGTAGGAAGCCGAGCCGGAGGCGATAGTCGTGGTTTTGACAGGTGACGTACGCAGATACGGCAGTCGTCATGGACAATGACGTCGTGATCATCAAGGCGGCCGTCCGGACCAGCTCATGAACATGTCCCCGGAGCAACGCGCGGAACTGCGGGATCTGATGGTCTCGGAGCTCCGGGATGCGTGGACGGTGGCCGCGCAGCGGGGAACGGCGCGGCTGGACCTGACCCGGGCGGTCGACGAGCGGCGTCGTGCGGTGGAAACCTCAGGCGCGGCCCTCGAGGATGCCGGCGATCTCGGCCACGATCCGGTCGAGGGTCCGCGGATCTCTCACCAATGACGTGATGCGCTCGTCCGTGCTCGCGGATGCGTCCGGGCCGAGGGCGAGCTGGTCCCCGCCGGTCCCGGAGCCGAAGACCTGGCCGACGATCCTGAGCACGGCCGCCCGTATGTCCTCACCCCGGTCCTGGGACGCCGCGATCGCCTCGACTGCGGCGTCGGCCAGCTGGAGCAGCCGCAGG
>NZ_JBFAZH010000392.1:0-6298 GCF_040681735.1 Actinoplanes sp. NPDC051633
ACCGGTGGGTCCGGCGCCCGGGCCGGAGAAGACCAGGTAACTGCTCATTATTGATGGGGGTACAGCTAGTGACATGACCGTGACGCATTTCGATATGCTGCACCCGTGGCGAACTGGGATCTGGTCGGGCGTGTCGCCGATCTGGACCGGTTCACTGCGGCCGCGAAGAATGCATTCTCCAGGGGCCTGATTCTCAGCGGCGATCCCGGTGTCGGAAAGAGCCGCCTGCTCTGCGAGGCCGTCCGCCGGCTGCCCGCCGATCGATACGCCGTCCATTCCGCCTCGGCCACGATCGGCACCAACGGCCTGCCCTTCGGCAGCCTCGCCCAAATGCTCCCGCCGGACGCGCCGCCCGGCCTCTCGGCGCCGGGCATGCTGCGCTGGGCGGCCGGCAAGCTGCAGGTCGACGCCGGCGAGCGCAGCCTGGTCCTCGCGGTGGACGACGCGCATCTGCTCGACCGCAGCTCCGCGGCGCTGGTCCACCTGCTGGTCCGCGAGGGCGCCACGCTGCTCGGCACCCTGCGCACCGGCGAGCCCGTGCCACCGCAGATCTCCGCACTGTGGACCGAGGGGCTGGTCGAGCACGCCGACCTGCTGCCGCTGAGCACCGAGGAGTCCCGCGACCTGCTGGCCGCCATCCTGGGCGGGCCGATCGAGGCACCGTCGGCCCAGCGGCTGGCGCGGCTGGCCGGCGGCAATCCGCTGCTGCTGCGCGAGCTGGTGATGGCCGCGCTGGGCGGCGGCGAGATGGGCCGGGCGTACGGGATCTGGCGCTGGACCGGCCGGCTCACCCTCGCACCCAGCCTGGCCGACCTGGTGGACGCCCGGATCGGCGGGCTCAGCCAGGGGGTACGCGAGGTGCTCGAGCTGGTCGCCTTCGGTGAGCCGCTGGGCCTGACGCTGCTTCTGCGAGCCACCCGCCGCCGCCACGTGGAGGCCGCCGAGGAACGCGGACTGATCCGAGTGGTCGACGACGGCCGCCGCCGCGACGTCCGGCTGGCCCACCCGCTCTACGGCGAAGTGGTCCGCCAGCACTGCCCGGCGACCCGCGCGAGCCGGCTGCACGCCACGCTGGCCGGGCTGGTCGAGAGCACCGGCGCGCGGCGGCGCGGCGACCTGCTGCGGGTGGCGGTGTGGCGGCTCGACTCCGGCACCGCGCAGGACGGGCGGATGCTGCTGGACGCCGCGGTCCAGGCGTTCGGGCGATTCGATCTCGGCCTGGCGCAGCGGCTGGCGGTCGCGGCCTGGGCGAACGGCGCCGGGTACGACGCCGCGGAGCTGCTGGCCACGGTGCTGCTCTACGCGGACCGGCCGGAGGACGCGATGGACGCCCTCGCGAGAGCGACCGAGGGGCCCGCGGTGCGTCGGTTGGTCGCGCGGGCCACCGTCGAGTTCTGGGGGCTCGGCCACGCGAGCGCCCCCGACGAGCTGACCGCGGCCGGTGTGGGTGATCCGCAGATCCGGGCCGTCGAAGCCCTGATGCGGCTCTACCTGATGCAGCTGGCGCGGGCGCGGGAG
Organism: Actinoplanes sp. NPDC051633; assembly: GCF_040681735.1. Taxonomy (NCBI): domain Bacteria; kingdom Bacillati; phylum Actinomycetota; class Actinomycetes; order Micromonosporales; family Micromonosporaceae; genus Actinoplanes; species Actinoplanes sp. NPDC051633. The sequence continues at coordinate 1,519 of NZ_JBFAZH010000392.1, forward strand.
CTGGCGGAGGGCGTACTCGACGATCCGGCCGCCCGCACCCCGGCGCGCGAGCTGGCCCGCTGCGTCCTCGGCTTCCTGGCCGCCGCCGGCGGCGATCCGGCGGCCAGCGCCACGCTGCTGGACGTGGTCGAGGCCGGCAGCGGTGGCTGGCGGCTCGACACCCCGACCCTGCAGTACGCGCTGCCCACCGCCCTGGGCACCCGGGTGTGCGTCGCGCTGGACCTGCCCGCCATCGACCGCATCCTCGCCGACGAGTTCGCCGACCTGGCCCAGACCGGCGGCTTCGGCGTCGGCTCGGGGTGGATCTGCCTGCTGCAGGCCGAGGCGGCGTGGCTGCGCGGGCGCACCGACCTCGCCCTGGTCGCGACCGAGCAGGCCTGCGCGGCCCTGGCGCGCAACCGGCTCTACGACGGCAACATGCACGCTGCCCGGGCGCACATCGCGGCGCTGCGCGGCGAGGCCGAGCTGGCTCGCGACTCGATGCGCACTGCCGACCGGGCGGCGGGCGCGTCCAACGGCATCTTCTATCCGTGGCGGATCCAGGCGCAGGCCTGGACGGCCGCGGTCTGCGGCGACATCGCCGCCGCCGTCCGGCACCTTCAGGAGCTGGTCAAGCGGCTGCGAGCGGACGGCTTCGCCGGGCACGAGCTGCTCGCCCTGCACGACCTCGTCCGGCTGGGCCGGCCCGAGCTGGCCGCCGATCGGATGGCGGTGCTGCTCACCTCCATCCCCGGCGGGCCGGCCGCGCCGCTGCTGATGCGGCACGCGCAGGCCGCCGCCGGCTCGTCGGCCGACGGGCTGCTCGCGGTCGCCCGCGACTTCCACGGGCGGGGCTATCTGACCTTCGCAGCGGAGGCGGCGGCCGGCGCGGTGCGGCTCTTCCGGGCCGCGCGCGACCCGCAGGCGCTGGCGGCGAGCACGCTGCTGGCGGACGTGCTGGCGCGGTGCGACACCCTGCGTACGCCCGCCCTGCGCCTGGTCCAGCCGGCGCTGACCACCCGCGAGCGGCAGGTCGCCGAGCTGGCTGCCGACGGCGCGAAGAGCCGGGAGATCGCCGATCAACTCTTCCTGTCGCCACGCACGGTGGAGAACCACCTACAGCGCGTCTACGCGAAGCTGGGTGTGAACGGCCGCATAGAGCTGGCACCGGCACTGCGATCACTCCCGCAATAGGCTGACCGTGTGACGGACTTCGCGCCTGCCCTGCTGACCGACCACTACGAGCTGACGATGGTCAGCGCCGCGCTCAAAGACGGCACGGCCGGGCGATCGTGCGTCTTCGAGGCCTTCGCGCGGCGGTTGCCGGGCGGGCGGCGGTACGGGGTGGTCGCCGGGACCGGGCGCCTGATCTCGCTGATCCGGGATTTCCGCTTCGACCCGGAGCACATCGAGTTCCTCAAGGGCTCGGGCATCGTCGACGACGACACCGCCTCGTGGCTGGCGTCCTACCGCTTCACCGGTGACATCGACGGATACGCCGAGGGCGAGCTCTTCTTCCCCGGATCGCCCATCCTTACCGTTTCGGGCACCTTCGCCGAGTGTGTGCTGCTCGAGACGATGATCCTCTCCGTGCTGAACCACGACAGCGCGATCGCGGCCGCGGCGGCGCGCATGGTCACTGCCGCGCGGGGCCGGCCGATCATCGAGATGGGTTCGCGGCGTACGCACGAGGAAGCCGCCGTCGCCGCGGCCCGGGCGGCCTATCTCGCCGGGTTCGCGTCGACCTCCAACCTCGCCGCGGGCGGGCGGTACGGGATTCCGACCACCGGGACCTCGGCGCACGCGTTCACACTGCTGCACGACGACGAGACGACCGCCTTCGCGTCGCAGGTGGCGGCGCTGGGCAAGAACACGACGCTGCTCGTGGACACGTACGACATCGCCCAGGGCATCCGCAACGCCATCGCCGTCGCCGGGCCGGACCTGCGGGCGATCCGGATCGACTCCGGTGACCTGTCGGTGCTGGCCCAGCACTCCCGTGAGCTGCTCGACTCGCTCGGCGCCACGGAAACCAAGATCGTCGTGTCCGGCGACATGGACGAGTACTCGATCGCCGCCCTGGCCGCCGAGCCGGTCGACATGTACGGCGCCGGGACCGCGGTGGTCACCGGCTCCGGCGCGCCCACCGCGGGTCTGGTCTACAAGCTGGTCGAGGTGGAGGGCCGGCCGGTGGTCAAGCGCTCGGAGAACAAGGCGACGGTGGGTGGGCGCAAGACCGCCGTCCGGCGGCACAAGCCCACGGGTACGGCCACCGAGGAGGTCGTGGTGTCCCAGGGCGTGCCCGACCACGAGGTGAACGACCGGCTGCTCCAGCACTCGTACATCGCCGGTGGCGAGGTGCTGCCCGCGGTGCCGCTGGCGGAGTCGCGCGAGCACCTACGCCAGTGCCTGATCTCGATCCCGTGGGAGGGCCTGAAGCTCTCCGCCGGAGACCCGGCCATCCCGGTCACCATCGCATAGGGTTTCTGCCATGTCCCGTGCGCTGATCATCGTCGACGTGCAGAACGACTTCTGCGAGGGCGGTTCGCTGGCGGTCGCCGGGGGCGCCGCGGTCGCGGCCGGCATCTCGCTGGTGCTGGACAAGGCCGGGAGCCGCTGGGACCACGTGGTCGCGACCAAGGACTACCACATCGATCCGGGCGCGCACTTCAGTGACCAGCCCGACTTCGTGGACTCCTGGCCGCGGCACTGCGTGGTCGGCACCGGCGGCGCGGACTTCCACCCGGAGCTCGCCCAGGACCGGATCGAGGCGGTGTTCCACAAGGGCGAGCACCAGGCGGCCTACTCGGGCTTCGAGGGACACACCAATGAGGGCCTCGGCCTGGCGGAGTGGTTGCGCTCGCGGTCGGTGACCGAGGTCGAGGTGGTGGGCATCGCCACCGACCATTGCGTACGGGCCACCGCGCTGGACGCGGCCGCGGCCGGCTTCGACACCACGGTGCTGCTGGAGCTGACCGCCGGGGTGGCGGCCGCCACCACCGAGGCCGCGCTGCAGCAGTTCCGGGACGCCTCGATCGCCACCACCGGCACCCCGGTGGTCGACGTCTGACGTGACGCTCGTCTAACTCGTTCGAGAAATGTCGTACCTCCCGGGGAAGATGTCTGACGGAGGTTAGGACCGTCATGACACTCACGCCTTACCGGGAGACCCTCGCCCTGCGCGGCATCAAGTCGCTGCTGGTGGTGGCGACGCTGGCGCGCATCCCGATCGCCGCCGGCACCGTCACGCTGACCCTGCACGTCGTGCAGGATCTGGGGCTGGGCTATTTCCTGGCCGGGCTGGCCGGCGCGGCGTTCACCATCGGCGGCTCGCTGGGCGCGCCGGTGATGGGTCGCATCACCGACCGGCGCGGGCTGCGCCCGGTGCTGGTGCTCACCACCGTGGCCGAGGGCCTCTTCTGGTTCACCTCCCCCTCGATGCCGTATTGGGCGCTGCTGACCGCCGCGCTGCTCGGCGGGTTCCTGGCGCTGCCCGCGTTCGCGGTCGCCCGCCAGTCGATCGCCGCGCTGGCGCCGGAGTCGCACCGGCTGCCGGCCTTCGCCCTCGACTCCATCACCACCGAGCTGTCGTTCATGGCCGGCCCGGCGCTTGGCGTGCTCATCGCCACGGGCGCGGGCGGCCACGCGGCCATGTATGCGGTGGGCACCGGCATCCTGGTCTCCGGTGTCGGCTTGTGGGTGCTCAACCCGGCGATCCGCGGCCGCGACGAGGAGCCGGCGGGTGCGTCGCGCATCCCGCGGCGCGAGTGGCTGACCCCTCGCTTCGTCGGCATCCTGGCCATCACCACCGCGGCGACGCTCGTGCTCAGCGGCACGGACGTGTCGGTCGTGGCGGTGCTGCGCGCGTCCGGCGAGATCGAGTGGACGGGCGCGGTGCTGAGCATGTGGGCGGTGTATTCGCTGCTCGGCGGCGTCGTCTACGGCACGATGCGGCGCGGCCTGTCCCCGCTGACGCTCTTCGCCCCGATGGCGTTGCTGACCATCCCGGTCGGCCTGGGCGGCGGCCACTGGTGGCTGCTGGCCCTGCTGATCATCCCGGCCGGTGTCCTGTGCGCTCCGACGATCACGGCGACGGCCGACGCGATCAGCCGCCTGATCCCGGCGGGCGCCCGCGGCGAGGCGATGGGCTGGCACAACTCGGCCCTGACGGTGGGCGTCGCGATGGGCGCCCCGCTCGCCGGCGTCGTCATGGACTGGCAGAGCCCGCCGTGGGGCTTCGCCACGGTCGGCGGCATCGGCCTGCTGGTGGCCGTGGCGGTCCTGCCGTCGGAGCTGCGCAACCGCCGCGCCCGCGCGGCAGCACAGGCCGCCGAGCCACCGTCCGACCGGCCGTCCGACAAGCCGGCCTTGGACGCGGCCGCAGCCGGCCCGGCAACAGAGATGCCAATCCTGCCCACCCCGGAACCGACAGGCCCCCGCTCCTAAACCCGAACAGCTCGCCCAGCGCCCCGCGTGGCTAGCGGATCGGTGCGTAACCGGGTGCGCGGCGCCAGCGCGTGCGGCTAGTGCTAGGCGGGCGATGCGTCCAGCCAGCGCGCGCCGCCCGCGGTCGGTGCGTGCAGCAGTGCGCGGGGCGGTGCGTTGCGCCTGCGACGCAGGGCCGTGCGCGGGCAGGCGTCGCACGGCCGGCGGTGCAGAGCCTGTGCGTGCAGTGCGCGGGGCGGGTGCGCAAGCCCGGTGCGCAAGCCCGGTGCGCAAGCCCGGTGCGCAAGCCCGGTGCGCAAGCCCGGTGCGCAAGCCCGGTGCGCAAGCCCGGTGCGCAAGCCCGGGTGGGCGGTGC
>NZ_JBFAZH010000393.1:0-6274 GCF_040681735.1 Actinoplanes sp. NPDC051633
AGCCGCGCCGGCATGTCGTCCGGGGCGACCAGAACGGGTGCGTCCGGGTCGATCACGGACCGGAACGCCGGCGCCGCCGCCGCCGCGGCCACGAGATCGGCATACGGCGGCGAACCCCACGCGGCTCGGCATCGCTGCAGCAGCCACAGCCCTGTCCCGTTGCGGAGGAACCGGACCGTGCCGTCCACCCCCGCCTCGTTCGAGAAGCCGGACAGCCGGGCATCGTCGGTCAGCACCGGCGCCGGCAACTCCAGACCGACCAGTGACCAGGTCCCCGACGAGATGTAGCCGAAGCTGCCCGCTCCGGCCGGTATCGCGGCGACCGCCGAGGCCGTGTCGTGCCCGGCGACCGCCCACAGCGGCACCCGCGGGTCGGTGAGCAACGAGCCGACCCGGGTGCCCGGCGCCACGACGTCGGCGGCGAACAGCCGGCCGGGAATGCCGAGCGCCTCGATGACGCCCGTCGCCCAGCGACGGGTGGAGACGTCGAGCAACTGGCTGGTGCTGGCGATGGTCTGCTCGGTGGCGACCCGGCCGCTCAGCCAGTACCCGAATAGATCGGGCAGCATGACGAGCCGTTCGGCGGCGTCCAGCTGCGGCGAGCCCTCCATGGCGACGAGCTGGCTGGTGGTGTTGATCGGCAGCGTCGCCGTGCCGGTGGTGCGGTACAGCCCGGCCGCGCCGGCCCGTTCGGTGACCAGCGCGGTGCTCGACTCCGTCCGCCGGTCGCGGTAGTGCCACGGGTTGCCGATCAACCGCCCGTCGCGGTCGAGCAACCCGAAGTCGTTGCCCCACGCGTCGATCCCGACCCCGGCGACCTGATCCCGGCCGTCGGACAGCGCGGCGGCGATCCCGGCCGAGAGGTCGGCGAACAACGCCAGCACGTCCCAGTGCAGGCCCTGCGGCAACGCCACCGGCCGGTTGACGAACCGGTGCACCTCCCGGACCTCGAGCCGGGCACCGTCAAATGCGCCGCGCACCACCCGTCCCGTCTCTGCGCCGAGGTCGACGGCCAGGAACACAGGCATCGCCAGAGCCTAGCGGCGCCTCGGGCGGGCGGCCCAGCACTTACCGCTCAGGCACCGCTCAGGGCACCAGGTCGATGGCCGCACTCCCGCTCATGAGATCGACGGGGAGTGAGACATGCTCGTGGGTGATCAACCACGTCGTGCCGGTCCGCCGGCTGCAACTGGACACGCGTACCCAGAACCCGACCTCGCGCCCGCCGCGCAAGGTCCCGCTAGCTCTGCTGAACCAGTGGGCGAGCGCGAAGTCGCCGCTCACCGCAATGGTCAGGTCCCGGATCTCCAGCTCGATGGCGCTCTCCCAGCCGTCGAACCACCGCAGGAATCTGCTTCGAAGCGCAACCGCCCCGCTGAACTGGAGCGGCGGCACCACATCGAAATACACGATGTCGGGGGAGTACAGGGCCATGAGCCGGTCGATGTCTTTGGCCCGCATCGCGGCGGATTGCCGGTCGAAGAGCTCCCTGACCTCGTGTCCGGTCGACGTCATTGCGTCCTCCCCATTTCAGTGCGGTCGTCAGCCGACGCGGTAGTGGGCTCGGCCGACGGACAGTCCCGGCGAGTACCCCTCGCGCCGCGAGCCGTTGAAGAAGACGACCAGATCGTCGCCTTCCCTGACCGCTGACGGCTTCCACACGCCGTCGCGGTGCCATGGTGTGCCGTCGGTGGTGGACACGAGCTGCACCGGCGCCGGCCAGTCGCCGACCTCGTCGGCCCGCGACCACCACACGCCGTCGCCGGCGCCGGGCGCGGCGGTCAGCGGGTGCTTCGCGGTCACCAGGTCGAAAGCTCCACCGCAGTCGACGACGACGGCGTCGAACTCGCCGTCGGCGGCGAAGATCCGCCGGCCGGTCCAGCCGGTGACACCGTCCGGGCTCTCCGCGTACCCGATCACCTGGGTGCTGCCCACGGACAGGCCCGCGCAGTACCAGAGCCGCCAGCGGCCGTCGTGGTAGAGCAGGTTCGGTTCGGCGACGGTGCCGAGCTCCCACGGTTCCGTCGCGGTGAACACCGGCGCGGGGTGCCGGACCCATCCCGAGCCGTCCCATTCCAGGAAACCGATCGAATACGGCCCGGTGATGTCGGTCGCGGCCGCCGAACTCGCGTAGTAGAGGCGTTCGACCGACTGCCCGCCGGACCGGCCGCGCACATGGGAAACGCAGTGGTAGCCGGTGGCGTCCCAGCCGTTCGCCGGAGTCGGCGACGCGCACGGGCCGTCGACAGTCCACTCGAGACTGTCCACCGCGGCCCCACGAGGCAGGTGGGCAGCGCGGAGGTCGATCCGGTGCACGGCCGGGTCCACCAGCTCACCCATGATCAGGCACCAGCGGTCGTCGCTGCGCAGCACGGTGACGTCGGCGCCGTCGAACAGCCTGGTCTTGTCGAGCAGTCTGGCGCGCATGCCACGATCGTCACACAGAATGATACGATCGTCAAACAGTACGATGATTGAAGGAGATGGCATGACGGTCGAACGGCTGCTGGCAGCACAACAGCGGGCGGCCGCCCGGGGCACTGTGCTCGCCGAGCTGATCGCCGCGCGGCTCGGGATCGCCCCTACCGACCTGAAATCCGTCTTTCTGCTCGCGCAGGGCCCTCGGTCCGCCCGCGTGCTGGCCGACGAGCTGCGACTCACGCCCAGTGCGGTCACCGCCGTCATCGACCGGCTCGAGCGTGCCGGTTTCGCTGTCCGGGAACGCAGCTCGGCGGACCGGCGGCAGGTGACCGTCCGCGCCGTGCCCGAGCGCGTGGCGGAAGCGACGGCGTTGTATCGGCCGCTGTACGAGCAGATGGCCGAACTGGTCGGTGGCTACACCGACGATCAGGTGATGCTGCTGCTCGACTTCGCGCAGCGGTCCGACGAGATCCTGGCCGAGGTGATCGGCAGGGTCGGCCACGGTGACCCGCCCGGCGGCGGCTTGGTGTCGAGGGCGTGACGCATGGTGTGGTGATCGGTGCCGGCATCGTCGGAACAGATCGGGCAGCATGACGAGCCGGCCGGCGGCGCTCGCCGAGATGCTCAGCGGCACGTTCTTCGCGTCCTGGGCGGCACATCGCCGGCGGCTGCTGGGTTAGCGGGTAATTGCGAGAAATCATCGCTTCTGCCCCATATGCTTGGTGCGGGACGGCGAAGGAGATGCGGCATGCCGGCATCATCTGAATTTCTCGAGACGTGGTTCCGGCGGGACCTGCCTCAGCTCAACCGTGCCGTGTTGAGCGGGGCGCCCCGTACCTCGGTGGCCGAGGCGATGGCCGGCCTGCTGCCTGAGCTTCCCGCACCCTCCGCTGTCAGCCCCGTGCAGGCGCAACGTATGATCATTGGTCTCGGTTTGGCCGGTTCGTCCTTGGCCCGGCACTACCAGGAGCAGGATCCACGCCGGCGGCAACATCCCGAGCGGGCCTTCGACAATCTGGTGGCGGGTCCCGAGATGCTTCCGTTCCGTGCCTACTTCGCCGCCCTGGCTGACCGTACCGGCACGGGCCACTACGAACGTGACGCCTACGCCTCGCTGGTGATCTGGAACGTTCCCACCACGGAGGTGCACTTCGAGGGATCGTTGCTGGCGGTGCTTCCGGGGGTGACCGACGGCCATATTCTGAGCTACACCGGCGACGCCGCCGAGCAGTGGTTCTTCGAACTGGTCAAGCGCGGGCAAACCCTGGAGCTCGGGGTGAACACGCTGCTGGAACCGCTTTCAGCCGGCGACATCGGCGTGGCCTCTGCGGAAGGCCTGCGCCGGGTTCGCCAGGCCACCACCCTGCTCGAGGCACTGAGGCAGCTGTTCCTGGAGTTCGCCGATGTGCCGCCCGGGCTTGGGATGCAGCCGCAGTACTTCATGGATGTGTTCCGGCAGTTCGCGGCGCACTGGACCGCTGGCGACATCCCGCCCAGCGGTGCACTGGACGTCGACGCCCTCAAGCGTGACTTCCTGCTGGGGACCGTCGATGAGCACTACGCGCAGCACGTCGAACGCATCTTGCCGGCGCTGCTGTCCGCCGAGCGGGCCGATCTGATGCGGTCGATGGAGCGGCCTGCGCTGCCGGATCGCCTGCTTGCCACGCTCGGCATCGACCGTGGTGCGCTCGCGCAGATGTCGTCATACCAGCTCGAGGCGCTCGCCACGGCTCATCGAGCCGTCGGTGAGTGGCACCAGCTGCTGTCCAGCCACGCACGGGCGGCCGGCGCCCACCTCATGCTGAGCAAGCGCTTCCTGTTCAATCCGCAGCGACGGCGAGACGAGGAGGGGCTCGGGGACCGGCCGCTGGTGTCCAATCGGCGGGGAACCACCGGCATGGACGAGACCGTCCTCGACCGTCTGACCCGCAGGCGACGCGAACACGCGCTTGCCCCCTTGCGGCGCACGTCGGCACAGGCCGCGCTCGCTGCCGTGGCGCTGCCGGTCGGAGACGTCGAGATCAAGCCCGAGCCGATCGTACGGGCCGACGAGAGGGCACCTGCCCTTTCCGGCCGGACGTCGGGCGGGGGATATGGCAGCCGGACCGGCACGAATGTTCAAGATCGGGCGGGCGAATGAGCGTCGGAGCGCACCCCACGGTGAGTCCCGCGCAGTTGATGGCGCTGCTCGACCACACCTCCGCCGTCATCTACATGCGTGGCTTGGATGGCCGTTATCTGCTGGTCAATCGTGAGTACGAGCGCCTGTTCAAGGTGCGGCGGGAGGCGATCGTCGGCCTCACCGACCATGACCTGTTCCCGGCGGAGGTGGCCGATGCCTTCCGGGCCAACGACGTCGCGGCGATCGCCGAGGGACGGCCGGTGCGGTTGGAGGAGACCGCGCCCGGTGATGACGGGCCTCGCACCTACATCACCGTGAAGTTCCCGCTGATGGATCCCGAGCATCGTCCGTACGCGATCTGCGGCATCTCCACCGACATCACTGAACGCAAGCACGCCGAAGAGGAGGTCCATCGGCTCAACAACGAGCTCGAGGAACGGGTCCGCCAGCGCACGGCGGAACTCGAGGCCTCGACCAGGGAACTCGACGCGTTCGCGTACTCGGTGTCGCATGACTTGCGGGCGCCGTTGCGGTCCCTTGCCGGCTTCAGCGAGGTGCTCCTGGAGGACTACGCCGAGGTGCTCGACGATGTCGGGCGCGGGTATCTGAGCCGTATCGAGCAGAACGCCGCCCGGATGGCGCGGATGATCGACGACCTGCTTGACCTCTCCAGGGCGACCCGGGTCGACCTGCGCCGCGAGCAGGTGGACCTCAGCGCCCTCGTACGCGACGTGATCGCGGACCTTCGCGACGCCGATCCCGACCGGCACGTCCGAATCGCCGTCGCCGATGGGCTCACCGCCCGCGGTGACCTGCACCTGCTCCGGTTGGTCCTGGTCAATCTGCTCGGCAACGCCTGGAAGTTCACTGCGCGGCGCGACCCTGCCGTCATCGAGGTGGACGCGACGGCGGACGACCCGCAGGTCTTCGCCGTCCGGGACAACGGTGCCGGATTCGACATGCGATACGCCGCCAAGCTGTTCGACCCGTTCCAGCGGTTGCACTCCCACTCCGACTTCGAAGGCACCGGGATCGGCCTCGCCATCGTGCAACGCATCGTGCAGCGGCACGGCGGCCGAATCTGGGCCGAGAGCACGATCGACGGCGGCGCGACCTTTTACTTTGCCCTCGACACCGAGGCGAACAAGCGTGACCCGCTGGAGGACTCATGAACAGTGGGACGATCCTTCTCGTCGAGGACAATCCTGACGACGTCATGTTCACTCTCCGAGCATTTGAGAGGAACAAGATCTCCAATCAGGTCGTCGTCGCCACTGACGGTGAGCAGGCGCTGGACTACCTCCAACCCGCGGACGAGAGCAAGGCGCTGCGCCCCGCCCTGGTCCTGCTCGATGTCAATCTCCCCAAGGTCGACGGACTCGAGGTGTTGCGCCGCATCAGAAACGACTCTCGGACCGCCGGCCTTCCGGTGGTGGTCCTCACCACCTCCAACGAAGAGCGCGACATCGTGGACAGCTACCGTCTCGGTGCCAACAGCTTCGTTCGCAAACCGGTGATGTTCGGGGACTTCGTGGACGCCACCAAGGTGCTCGGCGTCTACTGGCTGCTGGTGAACGAGCCCCTTCCACCGTGGCGCGGCCAGGGTTGATGCCGATGACCATCCATCTGCTGCTCGTCGAGGACAGCGACGATGACGCGCTGCTCATCCAGCGACAGTTCCGGCGGGTTGCCATCGACGTGACGGCAGAGCGCGTGGAAACTGCCGCGGGG
>NZ_JBFAZH010000394.1:0-6216 GCF_040681735.1 Actinoplanes sp. NPDC051633
GACGCCCCGCAGGTGCCGAGGTCGCGGCCGGCGAAGGCCTGCAGGGCCTGCTCGTCCGGATCCGCCGGTGTCGTCGACTTCTCGGGCGACGCCTTCTGCGTCCCGGTGCGGTCCCACCACAGGTAGCCGGTCACTCCGGCGCCGCCGAGGATCAGCAGGACCAGGAGGAAGACGAGCGCGATGCGGCCGCCGCCTCGCTTCGCCGGCTGCGGCGGCGCCATCACGGGATGACCGACGGCGGTCGGGTACGTCCGCGCGGGCGTGTACGCCGGCGCCGGCTGCGGCGCCGGCTGCATCGTGTCCGGCTCGGGCTCGTAGGTGTTGGGCCGCGCGTAGGACGGCGCCGCCGAACCCGGCTGGTAGGCGATCGGCTCGAAGGCGGGCCGCTGGCCGGCCGGCGCCATCAACGTCTGCCGGGCCTGCGCCGCGGTCGGCCGCCGGCGCGGGTCCTTGTTGAGGCAGGCCAGCACGAGGTCGGCGAGCGGTCCGGTCAGGCCGTGCAGCTTCGGCTCGGACTGCACCACGTTCACGCCCACGGCGAGCGGGGTGTTGCCCTCGAAGGCGTACTGCCCGGTGGCCGCGAAGACCATCGTCGAGGCCCAGGCGAACATGTCCACGGCCGGCCCGAGCGGGCGGTTGTCCACCTGCTCGGGCGCCATGAAGTGGGCGCTGCCGATGACCCGGCTGGCCGCCTGGTGCACCTGCTCCCAGGCGCGGGCGATGCCGAAGTCGATCACCTTGACCCCGCCCGGGCCGAGGATGATGTTGGCCGGCTTGAAGTCGCAGTGCACGACGTTCGCCCCGTGGATCGCCTCGAGCGCGATGACGGTCTGAATGGAGAGGTCGGCGAGCCGGCTGCCGCGCAGCGGCCCGCGCCCGTCGAGCACCTCGTCCTGCAGCGTCGGCCCGTCGACGAACTCGGTGACGATGTACGGCGGGTCGGCGTCGAGGTCGAAGGTGATGACGCCCGCGGTGACGAACGCGGCCACCGACCGGGCGCTCTCCAATTCGCGGTTCAGCGTCGACTTGAGCCGGCCGGTGTCGTGGAAGTCGGTGTTCAGCACCTTGACCGCGACCGGCTCGGGGCCGCCGTCGGTGCCGAGATACACCGTCCCCTGGCCGCCCCCGCCCAGCTTTTTGAGCAGGCGGTAGGGACCGACCTCACGGGGATCCCGCGCGCCCAGCTCCATGACACCGCCCATGGATGAAAGTCTCTCGCACGGACGCCACCAGCCACTACCCCGGGGGTCACTCCTTGATCGGGACCGAGGCGTCGTCGCGCAGATAGACCGGGATCTGGTCGAGCGGCGCGTCCTGCTCGATCAGAGAACCGCCGTCGTGGGTCCGGCCGGTCCACACGTGCGTCCAGCGCGCGCCGGGCGGCAGATACACCGGGCGGGACCGCGCGCCGGCGTGCAGGATCGGCGCGACCAGCACGTCCGGCCCGAACATCAGCTGGTCGTCGACGGTCCAGGAGCTCTCGTCGGCCGGGAAGTCGACGAACAGCGGCCGCATCGCCGGCAGCCCCTCGGCCGCGGCCAGGTCGAGCTGCTCGTGCAGATACGGCCGCAGGCGCTCGCGCATCCGCAGCACCCCGGAGATGATCTCGTACGCCTCGTCACCGTACGACCACACCTCGTTGGGTCCGCCGGTCATGTCCCAGCCGGTCGACATCCGCGGCTCCCGGTTGCCGTGCAGCCGGAAGAGCGGGCAGAACGCGCCGTACTGGAACCACCGGATCATCAGCTCGCGATACTCGGGCGAGGCCGGGTCGCCGCCGTGGAAGCCGCCGATGTCGGTGGTCCACCACGGGATCCCGGCGATCGCGATGCTCAGCCCGGCCCGCACCTGGACGCGCAGCGAGTCCCAGGTGGCCGGGATGTCGCCGGACCAGACGGCGGCCGAGTACCGCTGCTGCCCCGCCCACGCGGACCGGCACAACAACACCGTTTCCTCGTTCTCGGCCGCCATCCCCTCGGCGAACATCCGGGCGTTGTCCCGCGGGTAGATGTTGACCGTCTGATAGCCCGGCCCGGCGTGCAGCGACAGGTTCCCGGCGTGACCCGGATTGATCTCGGGTTCGCAGGCGTCCAGCCACCACACGCGTACCCCCAGATCGAAGTAGTTGGCCTTGACCTTGGACCACAGGAACTCCCGGGTGCGCGGGTTGGTCGGGTCGTAGAAGCCGATCGGGCCGGGCACCGCCATGCCCTTGTCGCGGATCGAGGCGACGAACTCGGTGCCCTGGTCGGCGCCGACGAGCATCCCGTTGTCGCGCAGTGCCTCGTAGTTCTCGGAGAGGAACGAAACGGTGGGCCAGATCGACACCATCAGTTTCACCCCCAGCGAGGAAAGCTCGGCCATCATCGCCTGCGGGTCGGGATACTCGGCCGGGTCGAAGCGGTAGTCGCCCATCGCGGTCCAGTGGAAGAAGTCGCTGACGATGACCGACAGCGGCAGACCGCGCCGCTTGTGCTCGCGCGCCACCTCGAGGATCTCCTCCTGGCTGCGGTAACGCAGCTTGCACTGCCAGAACCCGCTGGCCCAGGACGGCAGCGGTGGCGCGTGCCCGGTGGCGTCGGCGTATCGCGCGAGGATCCGGGCGGGTGTGCCGGTGGTGAGGAAGTAGTCGATGCCCTGCGCCTGGGTCGCCGTCCAGCGCGTGCAGTTGTCGGCGAACTCGACGCGGCCGACCGCGGGGTTGTTCCAGAGGAAGCCGTATCCGCGGTTGCTCAGCACGAACGGGATGTTGACCTCGGCGTTGCGCTGGACCAGATCCAGCGACAGGCCCTTGTGGTCGAGGCGGCCGTGCGTGCGCTGGCCCATGCCGTAGAGACGTTCCCCGGGGTACGCGCGGAACTGCTGATGCACCTCGCCGGCGCCGGACCGGTTGCCGTAGAACACGCGGGCGCCCGGCCACCAGTAGTGCTCGCGCTCCTCGGCCAGCAACTCCTCGCCGTCTTTCACGAATCTGACGATCGGGAACGGAAAGCCGTCGGTCTCCGGGATCGACACCTCGACGGTCAGGTCGCCGTTCACCAGGGACGCGGCGTGCCCGTCCACTTTGATGACGGCGGCCGAAGGCGGTTTCTCGAGAAGGGCACCGGCGTCCGTGGCCGGGATGCGCTCACGAGCGGCGCGGACCCGCACGCTGTCCGCGCCCCACGGCTCGATCCGGAGGACCTCGTGCTGGAAACGCACCTCGATGGCGTCGCCGTCGGTGCTGATCGGGTTCACGGCATCTCCTACTTGACTGCGCCGGCGGTGGTGCCCGCCGCGACGTAACGCTGCGCGACCACGAGCAGCACGAGGGCGGGGATGGAGGCGAGCACGGCGGTGGCCATGACCGAGCTCCAGTCGTTCACGTACGACCCGATGTAGGTGTAGAGGCCGAGGGTCACCGGGCGGACGTCCTCGGTCGTGGTGAGGGTGAGCGCGAAGAGGAAGTCGCCCCACGTGAACAGGAACGTGAACAGCGCCGCGGTGATCAGCGCGTTGCGGCTCATCGGCAGCACCACCGAGACGAACGACCGCACCGGCCCGGCACCGTCCACCCAGGACGCCTCGATCACCTCGGCCGGCATCGTGGCCATGAAGGCGCGCAGGATCAGCATGGCGAACGGGATACCGGTGCTGGAGTCGGCCAGGATCAGGCCGGGAATCGAGTTGAGCAGGCCCAGATCGTTGTACGCGCTGTAGAGCGCGTTGGCGACCACGATGCCCGGGACCATCTGGCTGACCAGTACCCCGAGCAGCACCCAGCCGGCGCCCCGGATCCGGAAGTGGGCCAGCGCGTAGGCGGCGGGCGCGGCGATCAGCAGGCTGACCACCACGCTGCCCAGCGAGATCACCAGGCTGGTCACCAGGTGGCCGCCCTGATCGCGCAGCGCCTGTTGATAGCCGCGCAGGCTGATGTCGAGCGGCACCCACGGCGTGCCGACCGCCGAGCCGCCCGGCTGCAGCGACACGTTGAGCATCCAGTAGACCGGGAACAGCATCACGGCCACGATCAGCACGCCACCGGCCGTCCACAGCCATCGTCTAGCTCTCATCGATGGCCCTCCGGTTCGCGCGCAGGTAGACGATCGCGAAGGCGAGCGACAGCACGATCAGGATGTTGCTGAGCGCGGCGCCCTGCCCGAAGTCGAACTCCACGAAGGACAGGTGGTACGACTGTGTGGCGAGTGTCTGGGTGGCGTTGGCCGGTCCCCCGCCGGTGAGACCGAGGATGATGTCCAGCACCTTGAGCGTGTAGACCACACCGAGCACCAGCACGACGCTCACCACCGGGCGCAGCAGCGGCCAGGTGACGTGCCGGAACGCCTTCCAGCCGGTGGCGCCGTCGAGCTCCGCGGCCTCGTACAGCTCGGCCGGGATGCCCTGCAGCCCGCCGTGCAGGATGGTCGCGTTGAACGGGATGCCGATCCAGATGTTCACGATGATGCAGGCGATCAGCGCCAGCGAGGTGCTGGTCAGCCAGCCCGGATTGGCGTGCAGCACCCGGTTGAGCGCACCGTTGTCCTGGTCGAGGATCCAGCGCCAGACGGCGCCGGAGACGATCAGCGGGATCAGCCACGGCAGCAGGATCAGCGAGCGCAGCACCCCGCTGAGCGGGAACCTCCGGCGGAAGTACAGCGCGATGCCCAGCCCCAGCACGAACTGCCCGAGGATCGACCCGGCGGTGAACAACACGGTGTTGAGCACCGCCCGGTCGAACACCGCCGACCCGATCACCTCGGAGTAGTTCCGCAGCCCGACCCACGGCGCCTCGCCGGTGTAGAACGTGCGGGTGGTGTACTCCTGGAACCCCATCAGCACGTTCTTGATCACCGGATAGGCGAAGAACGGAATCAGGTACGCCAACGCCGGAACGAGGAAGAGCAGCTGCAGGGTCCGGTGCCGCTTAGCCGTTCTGGGCATCGGCCAGCGCCTTGTCCGGGGCGACGCCACCGGCCAGCGCCGACTGGACACCGGTGTAGATCTTCGTCGCCGCCTTCGGCCAGTCCGCGCCCAGCTCGCCGGTGCGGGCCCGCGCGTCCTGCACCAGCTCGCTGAACGCCTTCATCGACGGCTGCTCGCCGACGAACTGTCCCTGCAGCGCGGTCTTGGTCGGCACGGTCTGCCGCTCCTTCGCGATCAGCAGCTGGTTCGCGTCGGTGTTCAGGCACTGCACGATCTTGGCGGCGTTCGCCTGCCGGTCCTTGCTCGAGGTCTGCGGCACCGTCCAGGTCTCGCCGCCGAGCGGTGCGATCGCCTTGCCGCCGGCCGCCGGCGCGGGGATCGGCACCACGTCGTACTCCAGCGTCTTGACCTCGTTGAGCACCGGGAACTGCCACGGGCCGTTCACCATCATCGCCGCGTTGCCGGCCTTGAACTGGTCGTTGACGTCGGCCTGCCCCCAGTTCACCACCGACTTCGACGCGGAGCCGTCCTTGACCAGGTCGACCCAGAGCTGCAGCGCCTGCGCGACCTGCGGGGTGGCGATGTTCTTCTCGTCGCCGCCGTTCGACCACATGAACGGCAGGAACTGCCACGTGCCCTCGTAGGTGGCGGGCGCGGAGAAGGCCACGCCGTACCGCTTGCCCTTGGTGAGCTTCTTGGCCGCCGTCTTGAGCTCGGCCCACGTGGCCGGCGGGGTGACGCCCGCCTCGGCGAGGATCTTCTTGTTGTAGAACAGGCCGATGGTGTTGGTCACCGGCTGCAGGCCGTAGAGCTTGCCGTCGAACGTGGACGCGTCGACGACGCCTTTGACGTACCCGTCGGCGTTGAGCCCGAAGTCGCCGAGCGGCGCCAGGGCGCCGGTCGCCGCGATCTGCTGCAGGTCGGGGTTGTCGAGCATCAGGACGTCCGGGAGGGTACGCGAGGAGCTCTGCTGCAGGACCTTGGCGATGAGGGTGTCCCCGGGCACCGCCTCGCGCTGGATGGTGACGCCGAGCGGCTGGGCGCACGCCTCGAGCACCTTCTGGTAGACGGTCTTGTCCGGCTCGTTGCTGTAGTAGTCGAGCACCCGCAGGGTCTTGGCGTCGCCACTGTCGTCCGAACCGCCGCTTCCGCAGCCGGCCAGGGCCAGCACGGTTACGGCGAGGATCACGTCGAGTCGCTTCATGGGAGCAGTCCTTTCGAGTCGTCGATACGTATCGACAAGTGGCGCAGGAGACGATGCGCCTTCGGCGGTGAGGGTCAGGACAGGACGGTTTTCCGCCGCGTGAGGCGCGG
>NZ_JBFAZH010000395.1:0-6211 GCF_040681735.1 Actinoplanes sp. NPDC051633
GACGTGGGGCGGCATGATGGCTGGCCATGGGGGAGCTCCGTGCGGCCGGGCGAAGGGCATGGCCTTTCGCGGCGATCACCGGCGGCACGGCGCTGGCGGCGTTTCTCGCCCTGCCGGCGCAGAGCCTGCCGGACAAGTACGCCGCCGGGGACGCGAACCTGCTCTTCCCCTACGCGTTCGTCGCCCTGCTGACGGCGGGCTCCGGCGTGGTCGCCGTGACGCTGTGGCGCGGCCGTGCCGGCGCGGATCGGCGGTGGCGTCACCTGCCCGTGCCGCTCGCCCTCAGCATCCTCGTCCCGGCCGTGCTGGCGGCCTGTGGCGGCGCACGCAGCCGATGGCTGACCGGGCTGTTGTGTGCGGCGGCCGCGGCCGGCGTCCACCTGGCGCTGGAACTGCCGCACCGCCGCCACAGTGCTGTGATGTGCGGCATCGTGGCCGCCGCTGCGGTGTCCACCGCCGCCGGTTGCCAGACGGCGTGGCGGGCCGAGGACTTCCGGGCCACGGGCCTGCCGTTCGTCGTGGCCGAGGTGCCGGGATACCGGTTGACCGGCACGTACGCGGACGTGGGGGTGATCTTCCTCCAGTACCGCGAGGTTGCCGGCACCGGAGTCCTGGACGCGACGATCTCGCGCCGCACATGCGAGGCCGCCGCCGAGGAGCAGAAGAGACACCCCGGCGCCCTGGCCCCCGGGGTGCGATGTCTCGACCTGCCGGACGGCCATCACCTCTCGGTGGGTCCACCCCACCCGCCGGGGTACCCCGGCGACACGGCCCCGATCCCGGCGGGCATCGCCGTCCGCCAGGTGTCGGCGGTTCACCTGGCCTCCTTTCCGGTGAGCAGCGAGTCCCTCCCGGACTGAACCCTTCCTCCGGCTCACCTGTCGGCGCTGCGGGCTCGGTCGCCGGCGTCGGTCGTGCGGGCGACGACCGCGCACAGCACGGCGCCGGCCAGGCCGGCCGCCACGACCGCCGCAACCGGGTTTGTCCAGTCCGCCAGCAGGCCGCCGGCCAGGATCGCTGTTCCCTGGCCCGCGATCAGGCCGGCCGATGCGATGCCGATCGCGCGGCCGCGCTGCTCGCCGGGGGTGGCGCGAACGAAGTCGGCCTGGGCCTGCAGCAGGTACGACGTGCTGCACACGCCGGACAGTGCCCAGAGCACCGCGGTGATCGCCAGCCCCGGCCCGAAGGCGCACAGCACCAGCGGCAGCCCGGCCGCCACCGCGAGCGGGCCGACCAGGCGGCGGCGGGTCGTCTCCGGGATGTAACGCACGAACAGCCAGACCCCTGCGATGCTCCCCCCCGGATCCGCGGCCATGAGCAGCCCGGTGGCTGCGGCGTTCCCGCCCGCATAGGGCGCGGCCAGCGCCTCGGGCACTACGTAGCAGCCGACCAACCAGGCGAGCAGCATCGGGCGTCGCCGCGCCGGGTCGCGGAACAGCCCGGGCAGCACGCGGCCGGCGCCGGGCTCGGACCGCTCGGCCGAGGGCCTCGCCCGATTCCGCAGGCCGGCGCGGAGCAGGGTCGCCGACGCCAGGAAGGTCGCGGCGTCGAGCAGCAGCGCCGTGCCGGTGCCGAGCGCCGCCACGACCAGGCCACCGGTGGCGAAGCCGGCCAACTGCGCCGTCTGCCCGGTGATCTGCCGGACCGCCAGCCCACGCTCGTAGAGCCCGCCGGGCAGCACCTCCGGAAGCAGGGCGCCCTGCGCGGCGGTGAACGGCGTCCCGGCCAGCACGACCACCACCAGCAACCCGCACAGCAGGGGCAACGGCAGGCCGGGAAGCGCCATCACGGCCGTGAGCACGGCACGCAGCACATCGGCCGTGACCATGAGCTCGCGCCGCCGGAACCGGTCCGCGAGCCCGCCCAGCAGCACCCCGCCGGCCATGGCGGGCAGAAAGGTCAGGGCGTAGACGGCGGCGGACTGCCTGGCCGACCCGGTGCGCGCGAAGACGAGCACCGCGAGCGCCACCCGCGCCAGCTGGTCACCGGCGATCGACAGCACTTCGGCGCCCCACACGGCCCGGAACTCACGCACCTCGAAGACCCCAGCCGCCATGACCGCATGGTCGTGCACCCGGCCGGCCGGCGGTGCGGCGGGGGCCGCCCCCGCCCCCCCCCGCGGGGGGGGGGGGGGGCGCCCCGGCGCCACCCGCCCGCGCCACGCCGCGCTCCGTCAGATCTCTTCGACGCTGCTGACGCCCTCGTTCGGGCGACGGGACAGGTCGATGCCGAGTTCTTCCGCGGCCCGGAAGACCTCGTCGTCGGTCTCGCGCATCTCCAGGGCCACGCCGTCGCTGGACAACACCTCAACGTTGAGGCACAGCGACTGCAGCTCCTTGAGCAGCACCTTGAACGACTCGGGGATTCCCGGCTCCGGGATGTTCTCGCCCTTGACGATGGCCTCGTAGACCTTCACGCGGCCGAGAACGTCGTCGGACTTGATGGTGAGCAGCTCCTGCAGCGCGTACGCCGCGCCGTAGGCCTGCATCGCCCAGCACTCCATCTCGCCGAACCGCTGGCCACCGAACTGCGCCTTACCACCCAGCGGCTGCTGCGTGATCATCGAGTACGGGCCGGTCGACCGAGCGTGGATCTTGTCGTCGACCAGGTGGTTCAGTTTCAGGATGTACACGTAGCCGACCGCGATCGGGTCGGGCAGCGGCTCGCCGGAACGACCGTCGAAGAGCTGCGCCTTGCCGTCGCCGTTGACCAGCCGCTTGCCGTCACGGTTGACGATGGTCGACTCGAGGAGGCCCTTGATCTCCTCCTCGCGGGCGCCGTCGAAGACCGGGGTCGCGACGTTGCTGTCCTTCGGCGACTCGTGGGCCTCGATGGCCCGCAGCTGCCGCTTCCAGTCCTCGTCCTCGCCCTCGACCTCCCAGCCGGTCTTGGCGATCCACCCGAGGTGGGTCTCCAGGACCTGGCCGATGTTCATCCGGCTCGGCACGCCGAGCGGGTTGAGCACGATGTCGACCGGGGTGCCGTCCTCGAGGAACGGCATGTCCTCGACGGGCAGGATCTTCGAGATGACGCCCTTGTTGCCGTGGCGGCCGGCGAGCTTGTCACCGTCCTGGATCTTGCGCTTCTGTGCCACGTAGACGCGGACCAGCTCGTTCACGCCCGGGGGCAGCTCGTCGCCGTCCTCGCGGGAGAACGTGCGGACGCCGATCACCGTGCCGGTCTCGCCGTGCGGCACCTTCAGCGAGGTGTCCCGGACCTCCCGGGCCTTCTCACCGAAGATCGCGCGCAGCAGGCGCTCCTCCGGGGTCAGCTCGGTCTCGCCCTTGGGCGTGACCTTGCCGACCAGGATGTCGCCGGGGACGACCTCGGCGCCGATCCGGATGATGCCCCGCTCGTCCAGGTCCGCCAGCATCTCCTCGCTGACGTTCGGGATGTCGCGGGTGATCTCCTCCGGGCCCAGCTTGGTGTCACGGGCGTCGACCTCGTGCTCCTCGATGTGGATCGAGGTGAGGACGTCCTGCTGGACGAGGCGCTGCGACAGGATGATCGCGTCCTCGTAGTTGTGGCCCTCCCAGCACATGAACGCCACGAGCAGGTTCTTGCCCAGGGCCATCTCCCCGTCGTCGGTGCACGGTCCGTCGGCGATGACCTGGCCGGCCTCGATCCGGTCGCCCTCGAAGACCACCGGCTTCTGGTTCACACACGAGCCGGCGTTGCTGCGGCGGAACTTGTGCAGCAGGTAGGTGCGGCGGTGGCCGTCGTCCTGGTGCACCGTCACGTAGTCGGCGCACAGGTCCTCAACCACGCCACCGACCTCGGCGACGACCACGTCACCGGCGTCGACCGCGGCGCGGTACTCCATGCCCGTACCCACCAGCGGCGCCTCGGCCTTGACCAGCGGCACCGCCTGACGCTGCATGTTCGCGCCCATCAGGGCGCGGTTGGCGTCGTCGTGCTCGAGGAACGGGATCATGGCGGTCGCGACCGAGGTCATCTGCCGCGGCGAGACGTCCATGTAGTCGACCTCCGTGCCCGGCACGTAGTCGACCTCACCGCCCTTCCGGCGGACCAGGACCCGGTCCTCGGCGTAGGTGCCGTCGCTCTTCAGCGGAGCGTTGGCCTGCGCCTTGATGTACCGGTCCTCCTCATCCGCGGTGAGGTAGTCGACCTGGTCGGTGACCCGGCCGTTCTCCACCCTGCGGTACGGCGTCTCGATGAACCCGAAGGGGTTCACCCGCGCGAAGGTCGACAGAGCACCGATGAGGCCGATGTTCGGGCCTTCCGGCGTCTCGATCGGGCACATCCGGCCATAGTGGGACGTGTGCACGTCACGGACCTCGAAGCCGGCCCGCTCACGGGACAGACCACCGGGGCCGAGCGCGCTCAGCCGGCGCCGGTGGGTCAAGCCCGCCAGCGGGTTGGTCTGGTCCATGAACTGCGACAGCTGCGAGGTGCCGAAGAACTCCTTGATCGCCGCCACCACGGGACGGATGTTGATCAGGGTCTGCGGCGTGATCGCCTCGACGTCCTGCGTCGTCATCCGCTCGCGGACGACGCGCTCCATCCGGGACAGGCCGACCCGCACCTGGTTCTGGATGAGCTCGCCGACGGTGCGCAGGCGCCGGTTGCCGAAGTGGTCGATGTCGTCGGCCTCGTAGCCCTCCTCACCGGCGTGCAGCCGGCAGAGGTAGTCCACGGTCTTGACGATGTCCTCTTCGGTAAGCGTGCCACGCACGATCGGGACGTCGATGTCCAGCTTCTTGTTGAACTTGTAGCGGCCGACCTTGGCGACGTCGTACCTCTTCGGGTTGAAGAAGAGGTTGTCGAGCAGGGTCTGCGCGTTCTCCCGGGTCGGCGGCTCGCCGGGGCGGAGCTTGCGGTAGATGTCGAGCAGGGCCTCGTCCTGCCCGGCGATGTGGTCCTTCTCCAGCGTGGTCATGAGGAGCTCGGACCAGCCGAACCGCTCACGGATCTGGTCCGCGGACCAGCCGATCGCCTTGAGCAGGACGGTGACGGCCTGCCGGCGCTTGCGGTCGATGCGGACACCGACCGTGTCGCGCTTGTCGATGTCGAACTCGAGCCAGGCGCCCCGGCTCGGGATGACCTTGACGCTCGACAGGTCGCGGTCGGAGGTCTTGTCCGGCTCCTTCGAGAAGTACACGCCCGGCGAGCGGACGAGCTGACTGACCACGACGCGCTCGGTGCCGTTGATGACGAACGTGCCCTTGGGCGTCATCATCGGGAAGTCACCCATGAACACGGTCTGGCTCTTGATCTCGCCAGTGGTGTTGTTGGTGAACTCCGCGGTCACGAACAGCGGTGCGCAATAGGTCAGGTCCTTCTCCTTGCACTCCTCGATCGAGGCCTTGACCTCGTCGAATCGGGGAGACGAGAAGGACAGCGACATAGTGCCGGAGAAGTCCTCAATGGGACTGATCTCTTCGAGGATCTCTGCGAGGCCCGAGTGGGCGTGCGGGTCATCCGTCGATCGGGCCTGCCAAGCCTCGTTACCCACGAGCCAGTCGAACGACTCGGTCTGGATGGCGAGAAGGTTAGGAACCTCAAGTTGCTCGGTGATCCTGCCGAAAGAGATACGGCGGGGAGCGTAGGCGCTCGACGTACGGCTGGTCTTCGCAGGGCGGGAAGCTGCCAAGATGCGTCCTTCCGAGGACCGGTGCTGCTGATGCGGCTGAGTTAGCTGCAATGTGCGACTGACTGCGTGCACTCCAATGGACCCCCCGGCAATTATCCAGATGGATATGCCAGCAGGGCTCCAGACAGAAGGCAGCGCAAACTAGCAGTGTAGCCGCTCGGCCAACCGCTGTCCAGCCCCCACCGCGGGACGCTGCGGAGCGAGCCGCCGCGGGCCTCTGACCAGTCGAAACTCGGCCAGACCTCTGCGGGGGCCGCTCGGAAACGCGAGCGTTTGTCCCTCTCGGTGCCCCTGATGGGTTTATCCGTTGTCTCCGGATACCCACCCGTGGGCTGTCGCAAGCGCGGAACTTGCTGATGTCAGCGTGCCCGCCCACGGACACACAGTCAAGGGCTGCGCTGCGTGCCGTCGTCCATCGGACGCGGCATAGCGACCATAACGCACGATGGGCGGCACTTGCGGGGGTTTGCCGGTCCTGAAAGACAAGCGTGGCGGGGTCCACCGCAACGGTCCCCCCCACGAGGTGGGGAAGGCTCAGATAACATTTGGGTGAACATTGCGCCCAACCCCGAGAGGATGGGCATGGGCGACGAGATA
>NZ_JBFAZH010000396.1:0-6209 GCF_040681735.1 Actinoplanes sp. NPDC051633
ATCTCGGTGCGGGCCTTGCCGGAGGCGACATGCTTCTTGGCACGATGAAAGATCTGCTGGCTGGCGGCCTCGGTGATGTCGAGGATTCCGGCGATCTCCCGGTGCGGGTAGTCGAAGGCCTCCCGCAGCACGTACACGGCCCGTTCGTTGGGGGACAGGCGCTCCATGAGGGTGAGGACCGCGTACGAGACCGATTCGCGCTGCTCGGCGGTGTCGGCCGGGCCGAGCATCGGGTCCCCCGCGAGCAGCGGCTCGGGGAGCCATCGGCCCACGTAGGTCTCGCGGCGTGCCCGCGCGGAGGTGAGCTGGTTGAGACACAGGTTGGTGAGTACCTTCGTCAACCAGGCCTCGGGGACCTCGATGCGGTCGACGTCGGCGGCCTGCCAGCGCAAGAACGTCTCCTGCACGGCGTCCTCCGCCTCATCCGCGGAGCCGAGAAGACGGTAGGCGATGGCCGCCAGACGCGGCCTCGACAGCTCGAACCGGTTGACGTCGTCCACCGTCAAAGGCATACCTGATCATATTCCCGCGGTGAAGGTCACGGCCTGGGCGCGCGCCGCGCCGAGCGAGGCCGCCGGTAGACACCTGCGGTCAGTCCTTGGTTCCGGGTACGCGCTTGGCCGCCGCGCGGTCGCTGGCTTCGATGAGGTCGAGGAGCTGCTTGCCGAGGCCGGCCGGGACCTTCACGCGACCCCCGCCGGTCGAGACTGCTTGGGGGCACGTCGCGTTGCCCAGCACCACAGTTAGGCGGTCGGTGCGGTCACCGAGATCGATGGCGGTCACGCCGGGCGTTTGGAGGATGCATTCTTCACCAGCGGGCACGGGGTCACGCAGCCCGGCGAGGATGGTTCGGATCTGGTTCAGGGTCTTGGTGTCCATCGCGCTCATCACGTTGGGCGCTTCGCTGTTGGCGCTGGTGATGCGGTCGGGCAACGCCAGTCCGCCCGAGGGTGGGGCAGCCGGGCCGGTGGGCCAGGTGACGCGCTCGAGCAGCTGCTCGCGAACCTTCTCGTCGCCAGAGAGGTAGGCGGTTGTCGCCCAATCCTGGTCGTTGATGGCGCGGTAGTCCCATACGAACGGGTTGTTCATGTCGTACTGCCGCGCTTGCAGCGGCTGCCTGTCCTTGACCACCAGTCGCTGCGGGGTGAGGTACCTGACGGCACCCTGCTTGACGACGGCCATCCACTCCTGGCCATCGGACTCGCAATTGGCGAGGCTGTCCAGCGGTCGAGGGTGATTCGGCTGCCATGACTCCAGCGCTTCGGCGAGGTAGACGGTGTGTGGGTCAGCGGTGCAGGGGTCGAAGTACCTGACCCGCTCGGTCGGCCAGCCGTCGGGGACGGCGACCGTCAGACCACCGAAGCTCACCGTCCCCCCGGTTTCGGCGGGCACCTCGGACTGCTTCGGGATGCCCATTGCCAGTGGCACACCAATGACGGCCGCTACCGCGGCGGCGACGAAGCCGGCGGCTCCCCAGGCACGGCGGCGCTGCACGCTGCGCCGCCCGAGGGCGACCATCCGGGTGGCGGGATCGGTCTCGGCCGGCGTCACGGAGTCGGCCGCACGGTGCAGCAGGTCTCTGATGTCGTTGGTGTTCACGGGGTCTCCTCAGACGATTCCAGGACCAAGCCATTGGCACGTAACGTCGCCAGGGCCCGCGACGTGCGGCTCTTGACCGTTCCCACGGCGATGCCGAGGGTGTGCGCGACTTCGGTTTCGGAGGCGTCGGCCCAGAACCGCAACACCAGCACCACCCGCTGCTCGACCGGTAGCCGGCGCAGGCAGGCGAACACCTGCACGCTGAGGTCTGACTGATCGGCGAAGCCGCCACGGGGCACGTCCGGCAGATCCTCGGTCGGCACTTCGCCGTGCCAGCGCCGGCGCCGGGCCCGCATCCCGGTACGGACGATCACCTGCCGCACGTACGCCTCGGGTCGCCCCTGCGGGCCGCTCAGCCGATGCCACGACCGATAGGCCGCGATCAGACCCTCCTGGGCTAGATCCTCGCCCAGCCGCACGTCACCGGTCAGCAGCGTGGCGAAGCGGACGATCTCCCGGTACCGGCTGGCAACGAAATCCTCGTACCCGGATTCCGCTCTGTGAAGCAAGCCCATACCTAAGTAAGGGACCTGGACCCCCCAAAAGGTTCCCGCGGCAGTCCTACGTCCCCCCGCCGGGTGCGAGGTCTCGCGGCGCGTCGATCGGGGTGGGTGCGGAGTGGGCGTAGCGGTCGGACAGGTTCGCGTACGCCCGCGAGCGCATCGCGAGCACGGTGACGACCAGGCCGATCAGGCCGGCGATGATCAACATCAGCGCCATGGCACGGTCCGCGCCGGTGCCGAACCAGCTTCCGATCGCCGAGACGCCGGCGCCGGTGGTCATGAACGGGATGACCCATACCTGAGTGATCGGCCCGACCAGGAACGTGGAGATCGGTGACGCGGCGGTCTCCAGGCTCTGCGCGAATCCGAACACCCGGCCCTGCGTCTCCAGCGGCACGACTCGCTGGATCACCGTCTGCTCGGCTGCCTCGGCGATCGGGACCAGCAGCATGTAGGCCAGGAAGCCGACGGTGAGCATGACGACCGAGGACCGCAGCGGGAACAGCACCGTCACAGTCCACATCGCCACATTCGCCAGCATCAGCGCACGTACCGGTCGGCTGCCGAGCCCGCGACGGGCGACCAGCAGGCCGCCAACGATGAATCCGGTGCTGGTGAAGGCCAGGATGATGCCCCAGGCCTCGACCGAGACCAGGCTGAGCCCGTACGGGTCGGCGAGGGCCATCAGCACGCCGCCGAGCAGATTGTTGAATGTGCTGAAGTACAGGATCGTCAGCAGGCCGGGCACCTCGCGTACCGCTCGCAGCGCGCCGCGCAGGTCGAAGCTGGAGGTCGGGCCGGCGTCCGGCGTGGGCGCCGGTTCGGTCCAGGTGATGGTGAGCAGGTCGATCAATGCCACCGCGGTGAGTGTGACGGTGATGACGATCGACCAGCCCATGCCGAGCAGGCCAATGGCCAGGCCGCTGAAGACCGAGGTAAGTGCGAACGACACACCGTTGGTCGCGCCCACCAGGCCGTTGGCCTGACCATGCCGGTCCTCCGGGACCAGCACGGTGACCGTGGTCGTGAGAGCGATCGCCCGCAGGTTTCCGGCGATTGCGCCGGCCAGCACCAGCGCGACGAAGACCCAGAACTGCGGACGGGTCAGGTCACGCAAGTGTTCAGCGGGTGTGACCAGATAGGTCAGGCCGGCGGCGAGGTACGCGATCAGCGACGCGGTGCTGGACACCAGCATCGAGACGCGGCGCCGGTGCCGGTCGACGAAGGTGCCGAAGAACAGCCCCGACGTGGCGAGCAGAAGCATGTACCCGCCGCTGATCACCGACGACGCGATCACCGAGCGCGTCTCCAGGTAGGCCCAGAACGTCAGCGCGAACCAGATGAGGTTGTTCGTCATGCCCGCGAGCAAGGTGTTGGCGACCAGCCGATGGAACGTACCCATGAGATCAACCTAGCGGTGTCACGTACGAGAGATCCGCCGCTACCTCGTTGCCGTACATCGTCGGGAGGATGTCATTTGCCGCGTCGTCGCATTGATCGGTACAGCAGCCACAGCGAGAGCGCGACCGGTGTCAGGACCGCCGCGAACAGGACTCCCGCGAACACTCCGTAGCCGTGCGGATCGGACGTCAGTCCGATGGCACTGAGCACCGCCTCGCCCGCGAGCAGCACGATCAAGATGACGGTGCCGACGAACGCGCCGAGTACGAGGCGCCGGAGGGCTGTCCGCAGGGTGCAGTGTGCCGCCATCACTCCGGGTCGGGAGTGCAGATCGTCAGGAACGATTTCTGGTTCTCACGTTGAACCTCCGACGCGTCCATCCAGCCCTGCTGGCCGAACAGGTAGCTTCCGGACGGGTGCTCAGCCGACTCGCGCAGCACTTGGGCGACGTCGACCCTGGCACCGAACGCCTTGGGGCCGTCAACGGAGAGGTTGATCGCGCCTGCCTTGGTCCAGTCGTAGCCGGCGGGCAGCGGTTTTTGAACCTGGAGACCTCCGCCGGTGTCCGGGGAGGATTCCCCGGCGGTCGTGAGCAGGTCCATGCGCTCCACCGTCACTCCCGGCTGCGGTGCGGTCCACACCTGCTCCGCACTGTCCCGGGTGCCGGTGTCGAAGATCAACCTCAGGCGGATGACGCCGGAGCACGGGGTGCCCGTCCATAGTTTCAGGACGTCGTCGTCGAGGCGGAACCCGGCCGCCGGCGGCAGCGACGGCTCGAATTGCGACTTGGTGTCACACGCCGCGATCACCGTCGCCACCAGCAGCGCTGCGCAGGCGACGCGCAGGCGTCTAGTGATATCCGCCATCGGAAAGCCCCGCGTCTTCCTCGGTCTCGTTGCCGCCGGTGACCTGTTCCCACACATAGGAGGCGAGGAAGCCCGTGTAGCCTTCGCGCGCCCATTGCTGGGAGTGGCGCTCCTCGTGGTGCAGTAGTCGGTCCGTGTCGAGAGCACCCTGGTTCGGGCCGTCATCGCCTTCGTACCATGCGTGGCCCGAGGTGACCACCTGTCGCAGCTGTTGCGCCGGATCTTGCGGGTCGTCGATGTTCAGCATGAACGTGTCGCCCCATGTCGTTCCGCCGCGCTGGCTGAACTGGTCCTGGATGAGGTTCCCGCCCAAGCCCATCAGCATGCCGTTCGGGGTGGTCACCAACCGCCCACCGTTGCCGTGCACGAATCCCACGTCGTCGTCGTAGCTCCAGGAGTTCTCCTGTTGCCGGACGGTGATCCGCCGCAGTTCCTCGGATCCGTACGCCGTCGGCGTGAAGTCGGTCGTTTCACCTTCGGTGCCGTAGTCGGTGCCCGCGTTCAGCAGGTAGGTCATCCGCACCGCGGCGGCCGCGGCGTCCCCGCTGATGTCGGTCGGCAACAGGAAGTACGACTTGAAGATCCCGTCGCCGTCCTCGTCCTCGCGGATCTCTTCCATGCCGTCGAGGACCTGGAAGTCCTCCGGTGTGATGTGGTGGTCGGCGGCGATCTTCGTGATCGTGTCGATCGACACGCCTCGGCGCACGGCGTTCTCCAGCCACTGCCGGTAGAGACCCGAGGCGGGCGGCCCGGTCAGCAGCCCGGCGTCGCGCAGCGACTGCTCCATGTCCACCACTTGGGCGTCGATTTCCCCGCCCTTGCCGGCGTCGGCCAGGGTGGTCGCGTCGTGGTCGCTGATCTTGCGGTCCTGCGCGAGCTGCATCACCCGGGCGAGGGTGGTGTCGATATTGTTCGCCGTGGTGAGTATCGCCTTTGTTTCCTGCTCCAGCTGCCGCCTGATGGCTTCGCGGTACCGCTGTGCCTCGGCGCGCTCCTCGGCCTCGAACCGCGACCTCGGCGGCGGGTCGGCGGGCTTGGTGTCCACGATCGTGCCGTCGGGGGAGATGCGGAACTGGTAGGTGTTGGCGAGGGAGTCGTTGTTGGCGATCCGGCTCTTCAGAGTTATCACGTCGTCCGACGCGTTGTGCAGGGCTCGTTCGACGGCGGACAGCTCCGCGATCAGGATCTCGGCGTTGTTCCGCGTACTTCCCAGCGAACTACGTGCGACTTCGCCCGCGGTGCCGCGCCAGTCAGGCAATTTCCTGGCCGCGTCGAGCTCATCCTGCAGCCCGATGAGTTTGTCCTGCCGGCCACGCAGGTCCGTGGCCGATGTCTCGACCGCCTCGGCGTTCCATTGGCGGACGTCGTCGTAGCTGACAGTCATCCCCCGAAGGCTCTTTTCGCGGAGTCATCACTCTCGGAATATTCCTTCGCCGCCGACGTGACCGACTCGCTCCACCGGTCGATCTCGTCCGCCCATTCCTTCGCGCGGTCATTGAACGTCGACGCCAGAGTGGACGCGCGCGTCGCCGCAACCCCGCCCGGCAATGCTGTCGCGATCGCCTCCAAGCCGGTGCCCGGGTTCACCGCCCTGGCCTGGTCCGCAGCAGATCCCGCCGCCTTGGCCGCACTCCGCAGCTGGCCGATTTGGACGTCGAAGCCGCTCACAGCCGGTGGCCACCACCCTCCGAGACGGTCATTCGGCACGGTACTAGATGCGCTCTAATCTCGGCGCATGACCGTCCTCGAGGTTTCCGACGACCATTTCACGGTCGTCGAGGGCACGGCGGCGTCCGTGACCGCGCCGGTCGCCGCGCTGACCGCCCTCGTGCCGTACGCG
>NZ_JBFAZH010000397.1:0-6203 GCF_040681735.1 Actinoplanes sp. NPDC051633
CGCACGACGGCGGTCACGGTCGCCGCGACGGTTTCGGGGTCGCGCCCGTACCCGGCCTCGATGTCGGCGGAGACGGGCACCCGCACCGCCGCGGCGATCGACTCGACGACCGCCGCAACGCGCGCCGCGCCGAGGTCGGCCCCGTCGGGTGTGCCGAGCGACCAGGCCATCCCGGCGCTCGTCGTGGCGATCGCCTTCGCTCCGCGGCCGGCGATCACGACCGCCGAGCCGACGTCCCAGGCGTTGGCCAGCAGCAGCGGATCACCTTTGCGGTGCAGCCCGGCGAAGATCTCGGCCTGTCGCACCTGCGATTCATGCGTCGTCGTCATGACCCGGGAACCTACGGACAACGGCCCGGCGAGTCCGGCCGGATTCGGACTTCAAGCCCCGTGGTTTCCGGTGTCGTCAGGACCCGTCCCGTGCGTCCGCCAGGGTCGTCGGGGTGAGCCGGACGTCCGTCACCCGGGCGGTCAGCCCCTCGCCCATCGGCGACTGCACGCAGACTCCGGCACGATGGCCCGCCACCGGCCCCAGCGTGAAGAGGCGCACGAGCGACCAGTACACCCCGTCCGCGGAGTGGTGGAACGCGTAGACCGCATCGGTGCGGGAGATCCGCAGCCACGACCGGCCCGGCTGCGGCACGGTCGGCCCGTTGGCGTCGTCCGACACCTCGCGCGTCACCACGGTCACGATCATGTCGGTGCCGGCGGGCGATCGTTCCAGGGCCAGCTTCGCCCAGGTGACCGGGCCGCCGTGGACGAAGAGGGCGATGGCGTCGAACGTGCTCGACAGCGGCGCCTCGACGAGTGCGCTCAGCTGGAAATCCCCGTCGACCGGGGTCAGGACGAGCGGCGCCGAGGCGACCGGGTCACCGCCGGCCGGGTCGACGAACCAGTCCGTACGCGCCGAGGCGGTCAGCGGCCCGGAGCCCGGTGCCTCCGCACGGTTTCCGTCGACGTCCTGCCACTCGCTCGGCTTCTCTGACATGACGAAGATCGTGCCGGTCGGCCGACCCGAGGACAAGCCGGGCACGCAAAGGCGATGACGAGCCGCCGGCCAGGCGGGTGCGGATGGCTATCCAGTTACGCCGCATGGCTTCCGCCGGCGCGGCCGGCGCTCGTCGTCATATCGACTCTGACCTGCGATTACCCGGTCCGCAACGGCTGCGACGGAACTACAGGATCGTAATTCGCGCCGGACGGCTACGAGTTCGGGCAGGTGTCGCGATAGTCCGACACCGCGCTGCCGTTCGACGGGCCGGGGCACAGGAACTGCTCGTACCTCGTGTCGTTGTCGACGAAGCGCTTCAGCCACGAGACGCTGAACGCCGAGATGGTCGTGTTCGTCGAGTTGGGCGCGAAGTGCGACGCGCCGTTCAGCTCGAGATAAGCCTTGTCGAGCGATGCCGGCATGCTGGTGAAGAACGGGATCGAGTGGGACGCCACCGGGGCGATCGAGTCGTTCTCCGCACCGACGACCAGGGTCGGCACGGCGATCTCGGGCCAGCTCTTGTCGAGGTTCCACCCGGTCAGCGGGATCGCGGCCTGCAGAGCCGGGCGGCTCTTGGCGGCCTCGAGCGTTCCCCCGCCACCCATCGAGTGACCCATGACGGCGAGCCGGGAGGCGTCGATGCGGCCGCGGACGCTGCTGGAGCCGGTCAGGTAGTCCAGCGCCGCGAGCAGCTGGCGTCCCCGGCTGGCGGGCTGATCCGACCGGGTCAGCGTGTCGATGTTGAAGACGACGAAGCCCTGCGAGGCGATGCGCGGCGCGAGCCACGCCATGCTGGACCGGCCCGCCGTGTAGCCCGGCGCGATGGCCACCGCACCGAAGGTGCCGCTGCTCGTGCTGGTCGGGTAATAGATGTCGCCGCCACCGAACCCCCTGGCGGCCAGGGACGAGACATTCGTCTGCGAGATGGCGAAGGAACCGCGGCTCGCCTGGATGCTGCTCTGGGTCGGCGCCGGTCCTCGCTCGAACGGGTTCACCGCGGCGTCGGCGGACGGCGCCAGCGTCACCCCGGCGGCGGCGAGCGTCATCGCGGCGGCCGCGCCGATCAGATGACGGGCGCGCGGCGACCGGCGGCGCGCGGGCGCCTCCTGAGCAATTGTCAATGCCATCGATATCTCCTTCGGTGGCCCGATGGAAATTCGCGCGGACGTGCGCTGATCTTCCCGGCATCGGGTCGTGGCCGAATCGATGGTGATGCCGGTCGGCGTCGGCATTCAAGCCGGGAAATAATCGTGAGACGGCCGTCGCAGGAATATCGGTCATACGTACCTTCCGTTCTGACCGATTCTGATCTTCACCTCGCGGAGAAGGATTGCTAACGTGAGCGCGCGGATGCGCTCTGTTGACCGCTTCGCGACATCCGTGGCGAGAAGACGGGCGATGGTGGACGGCACATGGCGGGCGAGGGCACCGATGCGGCCGGCCGGGCCAGCCGCCGCGTCGTCAGCCACGAGCAGGTGGTCAAGGCCGGGGTCGACCACTTCCTGAGCCGGTCGACGCTGGACATGGAGGCGCTGGCCGGCGAGCTCGCGATCAGCCGCGCCACGCTCTATCGGGTGGCCCAGAGCCGGGACGCGCTGCTGACCGACATCTTGCGGACGATCACCGAGGCGATGCTCCGCGAATCACGGGCGGCCCGGACCAAGGACGGATTCGACGGGGTGATCGAGGTTTCCCGCCATTTCGGCGAACAATTGCGGTCCCCGATCATCGAGCGTTTCCTGAAACAGGATCCGGAGGCCGCCGCACGTACGTTGTTCACACCGGCCGGCGCCGTTCACGAGAGCGCGGTCGCCGCACAGCTGGAAATCTTCGCCGAGACCGGATTGACCGAACGCCTGCGGCGCGACGGCGACGACGTGCAGCTCGCCTATCTGTACGTCCGGACGGTCGCCGCATACCTCTATTCCGAGTTCTTCACCGGCCGCAGAGCCGACTTCGACGAACTCGTCCCGGCGCTACGGTCCCTGCTGCTGAGCCGCTCTCAATAGGTGGCGCGGCCGCCACTGATGTCGTAGACCGCTCCGGTCGAGAAGCTGACCCGGTCGGAGGCGAGCCACGCGATCAGCTCGGCCACCTCCTCGGCCCGGCCGAGGCGCTTCATCGGGATCAGGCTGGTGATGTGCGCGAGGGCCTCGGCGCCGGTGGCGGCGTTCATCGGGGTCTCGATCACCGCCGGCGCGATGGCGTTGGCCAGCACCCCGCTGGTGGCCAGCTCCTTGCCCAGCGACTTGGTCAGGCCGATGACGGCGGCCTTGGACGCCGAGTACGGCGACATCGCGGGGTTGCCGTCCTTGCCGGCCATGCTCGCGATGTTCACGATCCGGCCCCAGCCGCGCTCGCGCATGCCGGGCACGAACGCCTTGCAGGTGTTGAAGGTGCCGCGCACGTTCACCGCGAAGGTACGTTCCCAGCCGTCCAGCGGGACCTCCCACAGCGGCACGTTGGGCCCCACGATGCCCGCGGAGTTGACCAGGATGTCGACCGGCCCGATCCGGCCGGCTGCCGCAGCGACGGCGTCGGCGTCGGTGACGTCGACCTCGAGGTCGGCGCCCGCGGCAATGTCCAGCCGGACGACCCGCACGCCGTCGGCGGCGAGACGCGTCGCCGCGGCGGCGCCGAGGCCGCTCATGCCGCCGGTGATGACCGCGGTGCGGGGAACGCTCACGGAAGCTCCTCAGGTTCGGGCGGGCAACGGCGTTGTCGCGCCCGCGGCCGCTCGGTCGCGGATCAGAAGCCCGAAGCCGAAGGCGATGAAGAACATCAGAACCCCGTAGACGGCTGCGGGCAAGCTCAGCCCCACGGAGCCGAGGACCGTCTGCCCGATCACGATGGCCAGGGTGGCGTTGTGGATGCCGATCTCGAACGACGACGCGATCGCCTGCGGCCGCGACACCCGGAGCAGACGCGGCACGAGATAGCCGATCCCGAGGCTCAGGACGCAGAACGTGACCGTGATGAGCGCCAGCTGCCCGGCGTTGTCGGCGAGCAGCGTCCAGTTCGAGGCGACCGCGCCCGCCACCACGACGACGAGCACGACCACCGAGACGATGCGTACGGGGCGGTCCATCCGCTCCGCGAACCGCGGCCGGAAGCGGCGTACGGCCATGCCGATCGCCACCGGCACCAGCACGATCGCGAACACCTCGAGGACCTTGCGCCACTGCATCCCGAGCTGATCGTCGAACGGCGCGAAGTGGTCGATCGCGAAGTTCGTGATCAGCGGCAGGGTCACCAGGGCGATCGCCGAGCTGACCGCGGTGAGCGTGATGTTGAGTGCGATGTCGCCGCGGAACAGGTGGCTGAAGAGGTTGGCGGTGGTGCCACCGGGCGACGCGGCGAGGAGCATCATGCCGACCGCGAGCAGAGCGGGCAGGTCGAAGAGCAGCACCAGCCCGAAACAGACGGCCGGCAGCAGCACCAGCTGGCAGATCAGCGCGGCGACCACCGCCTTGGGCTGACTGAGCACGCGGCCGAAGTCGCCGACGGTGAGGCTGAGCCCGAGCCCGAGCATGATGATGCCGAGCGCGATCGGCAGCCCGATGGTGGTCATCGATGATCCCATGGCCAGACAGTGTGCCCAACCAAGCCCTCGACGGCGAGGGGCAGCACCGCAGTCGTGGTCATCGATCGCGGGGTTTCGCGCGCGGCATGATCGTGCGCTCGCCGCTGTGCGTCATCGCGTTCAGCGGCCCGGTCGCCAGTCCGACCAGCCGCGCCAGCCCGGGCTGGCCCTGCCGGCGCAGCAGCCGTGGCCCGATCCCGGCCATCACCTGGGTCAGGGCGGGCAGGGGCCGGCCGAAGAAGGTGATCTCCCGGATCAGGCCGGCTCCGTCCAGGCGCAGCAGCTGCGCCTCCTCGAGCGCGTCGGTCCCGGCACGGCCATGGTAGAAGAGCGACCACGTGTCGTCCGCGCCCAGCACGGTGTGGTAGCGGATGTCGTGGATGACCTCGAAGGCGGCGGTCAGCACGGTGGTCACCTGAGCCGGCCCCCGGAACCGGAAGGCCGCGGTCAGCGGCGAGATCATCTCCACGTCCGGCGACAGGCAGCGCCCGGCGGCCGCCGCGTCACCGCGCTCACCGGCGGCCCGCCAGGCCGCGATCGTCTCGTTGTCCATTGTGGTTCCTCCCCGTCGCGGTCTTCACCACCGCAGGCTGATCTCCAGCGCCTCGGAGGGGGCGGCCGGGTCGTCGGCGTCGACGACGGCCAGCAGCCGCATCCCGTCGGCGTTCGTCTCACGCACCGCCAGGCCCTCGACCTTCGGCACCCCGCCGGGCAGCACCGGCAGTTCGGCGACCGCCCGGACGGCCCGGTCGTCGAGCAGGGCCAGCGCCGCGCCGACCACGGGCCCGTCGTCCACCGCGTTCGGCGTGTCCTCGGCGGCGGCGCTGACCAGGACCCGCCCGTCGCCCAGGGCCACCGCGTCGGTGACCGCCAGCGCGACGTGGCCGACGGCGCCCAGGTCGTACCGGCGTGGATCGGCGACCCCGACGCGGTCCGCCCCCGCCCCGGTCATCGCGCCGAGCAGGGCGGTGAGATCGACATCCACGGACGCGGTGGGAACGCCGGCCACGAGGTTGCCGCGCTGGAACCACCGCAGCCGATCGTCCACCTGGCAGGCGCCCTCCAGGTTGAGCAGGCCCACCGGAAGGCCGAGCGCCGCGGCGACCCGCTCGTACAGCGGGGTCAGGTCGGCCACCGCGAAGGACGGGCCGGCCGGGCCGAGGGTCACCAGCGACGCCCGCATCCGGGCCGCGGTGGAGCCGGAACCCAGCAGCAGCACCCCGGCCGCTCCCCCGCCCGCGACCGGGCACGCCGCCTCGAAGTCGGGCTTCAGGTGTTTCGTGCCGGCGGCCGAGCTGAACACCTCCAGACCGTCGACCGGGTCGACGACACGCACCGCGGTCACCGAACCCGGGCGCCACCAGGCGGCGTGCGTCGCGTCGTCCTGCACGACCAGGTATCCGTCCCCGAACTCGGCGATCGCGGAGGCGGCGCGCACCGGCGAGCCGTCGCCGAAGGTCAACGCCGTCGTCTCCGCCACCCGCACCCGCACAGCTCTTCCCTCCGTCGACGCGAGAGTAGACGTGAGAGTAGCGGAAGCGGAACGTCCGGATCCGGCTTTAGGTTGAGGGCATGACTGACGAACAGATCGTGCTTCTCGGTGGCCTCTGGCTCGACGCGTCGGCCTGGG
>NZ_JBFAZH010000398.1:0-6181 GCF_040681735.1 Actinoplanes sp. NPDC051633
CCGCGGCGCGGTGGTGCAACGACATGATGAACGCCGCCGGACCGGTGGATCAGAAGCAGGACGCCGACGCCGCCGTGCGGTGAGGCTGATGCGGCCGGAGAGCGGTCGCTCTGGTACGTCAGTGGCTACCGCAGCGGGTAGGTCTGCAACAGATGCTCGAGCAGCCCGGCGATCGTGTGGTTGTCCAACTCGCGGACCATCGCCGTCTCCACCTCGAGATACACCTCGGTCAGTGCAGGCCGGATACCGTGACCGACCGGGCAGTCCGGCTTCGGCTCGTGGGGATGCAGGGCGAACGGCGTGCCGGGCCCGAGCGCCGCATACACCTGGCCGAGGGAGATCTCCTCGGCCGGCCGTTCCAGCTGCCAACCCGACCCGGGTCCGCGACCCCCTCCCACCAGCCCGCCTTTCCGTAGCGGCGCAAGCACCCGCCGGACCAGTACCGGGTGGCTGGCGAGACTCTCGGCGATCCGCTCGGAGGTAATCGGGGATTCACCCTGCCGAGCCGCCAACTCGATCCAGCAGAGGGCATGAATGGCGGTGGTGAACTGGCTGTTCGCGGTCATGTCGGCTCCTTGCGCAACCACCATGGTTACACAAGTGGCCGCAAGGTCAGGCCGCGGCGGCCCGGGTCCAGCTCATCACCCAGTTGGTCTCCCAGCTCTCTCGATCATCGACCGAGAACGCCTGCTCCCACACCGCGGACGTCGGCGTGATCGAGTGCCACATATAGCGAGCGATGATGTCACGGCCGTCGAAGGTGTCCGGGCCGTCGGCCACGAACGTGCCGTCCTCACGCCACCGCCCCCGCACCGGCGGCTGCAGGTGCCCGGTGCCGCTGCTGACCCAGTAAATGGTCCAATCGCCCGTGGCGGCCTCATGAACCCGGATCGAGCTGCCGGCGAAGCCCAGCTCGGGGAACCACATCTCATCGATGCTGATTGCGCCGTTGTGCAGGGTGGAGGCGGTGGCCGTGGCAGGTGTGGTGTACCAGTCGTCCTTCCCGGCGAGAGGTGTGCGCAGGCGCCGGTTGTCGACGAGCCAGTCCCCCACGAGGAAGTCGAAGCCCGCAGTGCGCTTGTGCAGACCCGGAATATGCGGTGGCCGGATCATGGACGATCATCGCCCGTCAGAACCGGCCGCAGGCGCATCAGCTCGATGACACCGGAGTACGTGCCGGCCCACCGCGTCCAGCCGGAATGGGCGCGTAACCGGCTCAGAGCCTCGGCCATCTCGGCAGGTTCGCCGAAGTCGGCCGTCCAGACATATGCCGATGTCGAGAGCACCGGCAGCCGCGGAAACGTGTTCGTCGCCGGCTCGGTTCGCCACGTCGACACCGGCACCCGCAGCACATCTTCGACGAGGCCGTGCAGGTCGCCACTCATCACCGCCTCGGCGGCCGGTCCGCCGGCATCGTGCATGACCATGATTGCCGTCGCCGGGTCCGGCGCGCCGGCGATCGGTCGGCCGGCTCGCATGTCGGCGTGCGGCGGGTCGGTGTGGCGCAGCAACAGCACATCGTCACTGTCGATCATCGTCTCGTTTGCTTGGTCGCGGTGCGCGGCCCACACCGGCCCGTCGTAGAACGTCGCCAAGGCGCGATGCCGGGCTGTCATGTCGGGAAAGGCTCGCCACCACACGAACCGATCGGGCTCATCCATGTCCTCGTACACGGGGCCGACGAGCATCCCGGCGTCCCGCTGCCCGACGATGAAGTGGTCGGCGAACAGCCGCAGGAGAACCGGTCCGGCGCCGGGCCGCAACCGATAGCGGCGCAGCTCAGCCACGCCGGCCGCCGCGAACGACGACGGCGGCCCGAGCTCCTCTGCCTGCCTCATCGACGGCTGCCTTTCAAATATGTAACTCGCACAGTTACTCAAGATAGCCGTACCGCGCCTGCCTGAGAAGTTCAGGGCTTGACGTATTTCAGCGAGACCGCACCGGTCGGGTTTCGGCTGACGGACACCAGGTTGAGTCGTTGCGACGTCGCACCACGGCGTAGCAGCGTCTCGCCGGTCCCCCGGATGAGGGGAAACAGCGAAACGTTCAACTCATCGACCAGGTCGTGCTCGAGCAGCGTCTGGGACAGCTGACCACATCCGTAGATGACGAGATCGCCATCGCCCTCGAGCTTGAGGCGGGTGACCGCCGCGACCGGGTCCTCCTTGACCAGGACCGAATTGTTCCAGTCCGTCCACGTCAACGTGGACGAGAAGACGTACTTGCGGATGGCGTTGACCCGGTCCGGGTACGGTCCCGATTCGTGCGGCCAGGCCGCGGCGAAATACTGGTAGGTATTGCGCCCCATGAGCATCGCATCGGTGCGCTGCAGCTGTTCCAACGGACTCCTGAGCCGCGCCGGAGTCGAAGAAGGGCCCTGCGAAGCTGCGAGGTGAGTCGTGGACTCCGTCCAACGTCAGCAGGCACCCGACGATCAATCTGCGCATCGCTTCTCCTTGAGGGATATCCGTGGGCAAGCTCCTCACGTGTAGATCCGCGCAACGTGGAAAAGGAATCGGTGGTTCAGGGCGCGACGAGGCCGGCGAGAGACCGGTCACTCGTCGCGTCGGCCGGCGCGAAGGCCGTAGAGGCCCAGTACGAGAGCCAGAGCGCCCATCGCGAAGATGGACAGCCGCAGGATGAGCGGCACGCCGCTGCTCCACAGCAGGAGCCCGGCGATCAACATCACGATCGACAACACGACGACGACCACCGACAGGCAGCCACGTGTCGCCGGGGAGACGTTCTCGGGGTCGCGTGGATCACCGGCGTACATCGGCGCTCCTCATTCACGCGCGATGGGTGCCGGTCAGTCGGCGATGTGGGCGGTGTTGTCGATCCAGTGCTGGACCAGTGCGGTGTCGCCGTCGATGCTGATGCCGGTGGTTGCGCGGTCGGTGAATTGGCGTCGCCGGGTCAAGGTCAGCAGCAGCGAATGCGCCGGGCCGGTCACCGTCACATCGGCCCCCTCCCGTCCCGGCCGCCACGTCGCCCCGTCGGGCCGCCGTTCGACGAACCAGGCGCCCGCGTCGTCCGCGGTGTCGGTCGCCAGCCACTGCAGGGTCTGCCCGGTACCACGGATGGCGTGGGCGGACTCGGACCGCAGCATCTCCCACGTCGGAGAAGTGAGCATCGCGAAGTGGTTACTGATCAGCGCGGCCGCGACGTCGGCGTCGACGTCGGCCGGGCGCCCTGCCGCGTTCGCGGCGTCGGCGCCGTGCACGACCGCCTCGTTGAGGGAGCTGGACAGCCAGAATCGCGTACCGGTCCGCTCGTCCCGGGCGGGGTTGAACACCGGAGCGTCGAGCGCGTCATCGGAGCATGCGTTCGCGACCCGCTGCGCGGACTCCGAAAGCGACGCCGGCCACTCACTGGGGTCGGTGGGTATCACGGCCATCTCGGTCGGCAGCTTCGCGGGATCGGTGATGCGCCGCTCGATGATCTCCGCCACCCAGTGCTGGGTCTGGCCCACGTGCTCGACCAGGTCGGTGACGGTCCACTCCGGAGCCGTCGGAACGGCGGCGTCAGGCCCGGCCGCGACGGCTGATTCGGCCAGCCGCCGGGTGTATTCGACGATCGCTTGACGTGCGCGTTCCGCGTTCAGCTCGGTCATTGTCGTCCTCTCCGCGTGCAGGTCGGTCGTACCCATGTCGTACTCATCATGTCCTTCTCTCCTGAGTGATGGGTGGCGGTCCGAACGACGGGGTGCCGGCGAGCCGGCCACCGTCCACGACCAGTGGGGCGCCGGTGACGAAGGACGAGGCCGGCCCGCACAGCCACCGCACCGCGGCGGCGACCTCCTCCGCACGGCCGATTCGGCGTAGCGGCAGCGTGGCTGCGACGTGTTCCTGCGCGGCGGGGCCGGCGGAGCGCAGCGCGCCGGTCAGGATCGGTCCGGGTAGGACGGTGTTGACCCGGACGCCGTCGGCGGCGTAATCCAAGGCGGCGGTGGCGCTCAGTCCGATCACGGCGTGTTTGGCGGCGACGTAGTCGGCCAGGCCGGCGACGGCTTGCGTCCCGGCGGTGGAGGCGATCGTGACCACGCTGCCGCCACCGGCCGCGGCGATCGCGGGGAGCTCGTACTTCAGACCCAGGAAGACCCCGCGCAGGGTCACCGCGATCGTGTGGTCGAACTGGTCCACCGGGAGCTGCGCGAGCGGCACCGGCCGGGAGCCGTGCGCGGCCGCGTTGTTGACCGCCACGGTGAGCCGGCCGAAGGTGGCGACCGCGGTGTTCACCGCCTGCGCGACTGCCGTCTCGTCGGTGACGTCGGCCTGGACGGCCAGAGCTGTCGCGCCGTCGGCCCTCAGCTCCGCGCAGAGCCGCTCGAGGGCATCGACGTTGCGGCCGGCGGCCACCACCGCGGCTCCGGCCGCGGCCAGCTCCCGCGCGATCGCGGCGCCGATCCCCCGGCCGGCGCCCATCACCAGCGCCACGTGATCGGCCAACTCCCGAGCCGGGGCGGTCATGCGGACGGCCGGGCGAACGGTGGCGGGCCCTCGAACCCGACCGGGCCGACCAGGCGCAGCTCTCGCGCCCCGAGCTGGTCCAACGCGCCGGCGTCCCCATGGCATTGCCGTCCACTCGGCCGCTCATCTAGCATCATTACAGTGACTGTAACGAACTCGGACGCCGAGGAACAGCCTTCGCCGGGTGGTTCACGGCAGCAGCAGAAGGAACAGACGCGGCGGCGCATCGCGGCCACCGCCATGCAGCTGTTCGCCGAACGCGGCTTCTCGCAAGTCACCGTCGCCGAGGTCGCCGACGCGGCCGGGGTCACCGAGAAGACGGTCTTCAACCACTTCGCGAGCAAAGAAGACCTGGTGTACGCGCAGGACCAGGCGTTCGAAACAGCCCTGCTGGACGCCGTCACGTCTCGACCGCCCGGCATCTCGGCCTTCGACGCCGTCCGCACATTCCTGCTAAGCACCTATGCGCGCTTTCCGGGGGAAGCCGCGGTTCAGCGCCGCGCCACCGCACTCGCCACCCTCATCGCCGCGAGTCCGGCCCTGCGGGCGCGCGAACGTGAGATCCTCGCCCGCTACGCCACGAGCCTGCGCGACCGTCTCGCTGCCGACTCCGGCGCACGGCCCGGCGATCTGCGTCCCGCCGTGGCGGCGGACGCCATCATCGCCGTTCACCAGGCCGTGATCGCCGGCCACCGCGCGGGGCTGCTCGCCGGCGAACCCACCCAGCGGCTCAGCCGGCGCATGC
Organism: Actinoplanes sp. NPDC051633; assembly: GCF_040681735.1. Taxonomy (NCBI): domain Bacteria; kingdom Bacillati; phylum Actinomycetota; class Actinomycetes; order Micromonosporales; family Micromonosporaceae; genus Actinoplanes; species Actinoplanes sp. NPDC051633. The sequence continues at coordinate 5,215 of NZ_JBFAZH010000398.1, forward strand.
GCGCCGCCGCCACCGAAGCCTTCGAGTTGCTCGGCCGCGGCTTGAGCGGGTTCGGGCCGGTTCGATAACGGGGCGGCGGCAAGGCATCGACGTGTGTCACACTCCGGGCTCAACCTTGCCGTTGATCGCTGTGCATGCCGATTCGGGGGGCGGCGTCGGCGGCCCGTCGTCCTGCGAGGTTTAATGAGATTGCACCGCTTGCTGTTGTCCTGCGCTCTGGCCGTCGCCGTGGTCGGCACATCGGCGACCGCCGCGATGGCGGAGCCGGCAGCCGACGTCGCCGTCGCCTCGCCCGTGTGCGGCGTCGCCGACGGCGTCACCGTCGACGCGCTGGGCGACCGCCACTACCGGTTCACGCACGAGGGCGGCTGGTCCGAGGATCACGTGGTGCCCGCCGCCGGCTTCGACCCGGCGACCGCGTCGGCGTCCCGGCTCGCCGCGCTGGGTCTGCCGCCACGCCCGGCCGCCGGCGCCGATCGCGCCATGTGGGACGAGGCCGCGCGCAACGTCGCCAAGCCGCGCACACCGCAAGCGGCGTGCAACCTGCCCGGCGTACGGGCAGCGTCATACAGCTACAACTGGTCCGGGTACAGCGCGAAGGCGGCATCCGGCAAGATCTACTCAGCGGCCAGCACGTCGTACACCGCGCCCTCGATCTACACCTCGACCTGCACCAACGAGAGCATGGTCCAGTTCGCGGCGGTCGCCAACGGGACCGGGTCGATGATGGTGCAGGACGGAATGTTCGTCGACCAGTACTCCGGATCTCTCGGGGGAGGCGGCTTCTACGAGTTCGTCGGTGGGCCCTGGGACACCGGCGGCGTCATGAGTGTGGCGACCTCCGTTCCGTACGTCGCCGGTCACCGCTACTACTTCTCCGTTCAGTACGTCGACCGGTACCGCTGGGGTGTGACGGTGCAGGACCTCGACAGCCTGGCCACCTACAGCACGTCGATCTATCACCCGG
>NZ_JBFAZH010000399.1:0-6169 GCF_040681735.1 Actinoplanes sp. NPDC051633
CGCGGACGGCGGGACCGCGACGGTGGACGGTCCGCCGTCCAGCACGGCCGGGAGCACCGTGGAGGCGACGGCGAAGAGCAGGAAGAAGACCGTGCTGAAGATGAAGGTCTTGTCGCGCAGCTTGACCTTGATCTCGCGGGCGGCGACGAGTCGGGCGGCGGCGAGGGTGGTCATCGATCCTGACGTCATTGCGTCACCTCACGGAAGATCTCGCTCAGGGAGGGTGTCACCGGGCCGAAGGAGTGGACCGGGCCCTTGTCCAGCGCGGTGCGCAGGAGCGCCTGGTCGTCGGCGGAGGGCGAGAGGTCGAACACCGCGCGCGGGCCGTCCAGGCTGACGATGGTCACGCCCGGCGCGTCGCGCAGCCAGCCCGCGTCGTCGGCCACCTCGATGGCGAACCGGGGCAGGGCGTACGAGTCGCGCAGGGTGGTGCGGCTGCCGGAGGCACGGATCGCGCCGTCCGCGATGATCACCAGGTCGTCGCAGAGTCGCTCGACCAGCTCGAGCTGGTGACTGGAGAAGAGCACCGGCACGCCCGCGGCGGTCCGCTCGCGCAGCACGCCGACCATGACGTCGACGGCCAGCGGGTCGAGGCCGCTGAACGGCTCGTCCAGCACCAGCACCTCGGGGTCGTGCACCAGCGCCGCCGCCACCTGCACCCGCTGCTGGTTGCCGAGCGACAGCTTCTCGACGTGCTCGTCGGCGCGCTCGGCGAGGCCCAGCCGCTCGAGCAGGGCCATCGTGCGGTCGCGGGCATCGTCGCGGGAGAGGCCGTGCAGCTGTCCCAAGTAGACGATCTGCTCGGCGATGCCCATCTTGGGGTAGAGCCCGCGTTCCTCCGGCATGTAGCCGAACCGCCGGCGGGTCGCGCGGTCCAGCGGGGCGCCGCGCCAGGTCACCGTGCCGGAGTCCGCGGCGAGGACGCCGAGCATGATGCGCATCGTGGTGGTCTTGCCGGCGCCGTTGGCCCCGACGAAACCCGTCATCCGGCCCGCCGTCACGTCGAACGTGACGTCCTTGAGCACCTGGCGCTCGGAGAAGCTGCGGCTCACCGCGTCGACGGTCAACACATCGGTCATGGCTTCCACGCTAGGGAAGATCGGCCGCAAAAGCGTCCGGCCCGCGGACGACCCGCGGGGGTCATCCTCGCGAAGGACGCACCACGCCGAGTTCGTAGGCGAGAACCACGGCCTGGGTACGGTCGCGCGCGCCCATCTTGGTCAGCACCCGGCTCACGTGCGTCTTGACCGTCGTCTCACCAAGATGCAGGGCCGCGGCGATCTCGGCGTTGGTCGCGCCACCGGCGAGCAGCACCAGCACCTCGTGCTCGCGCGGCGTCAGCTCCTCCATCCGCCGGGTGCTCAGGCGTGGTCCGTCGACCCGCACGGAGGCCTCGATGACCCGCCGGGTGATCTCGGGCGCGAGCAGGGCGTCCCCGCGCGCGATCACCCGCACCGCCTCGACCAGCGCCTCCGGCGTGCCGTTCTTGAGCAGGAAGCCGGACGCGCCCGCCTGCAACGCCTCGAAGAGATACTCGTCCCGGTCGAACGTGGTGAGGATCAGCACGGACGGGCCGTCCCCGGACGCAAGCGAACGGGTCGCGGCCAGGCCGTCCATCCCGGGCATCTCGACGTCCATGAGTACGACGTCGGGCTTCAGCGCGCCCGCGAGATCCACCGCCTGCCGGCCGTCCGCGGCCTCGCCGACCACCTCGATGTCGTCCTCGAGGTCGAGGATCACCCGGAACCCCGACCGGACCAGCTGGTGATCGTCCGCGAGGAGGACCCGGATCACGGCTGGGCCACCCGCTGCGCCGGAATCTCTGGAGGAGTCTCACCGGGCATCCCGCCCGGATCGACACCGAGCGGCAGCCGTGCCCGCACGCGGAAGCCGCCCTCGGACCGCGGCCCGGCCTCGACCGTCCCGTCGTGCACCGCCACCCGCTCCCGCATGCCGATCAGGCCCATGCCGCCGGCCGCCGCCGGAACGGCCCCCCGCCCGTCGTCCGCCACGTCGATCTCCAGTTCCCGCGTGAGGTAGCGCAACCGGACGTCCAGGGTGGACGCACGCGCATGCTTCAGCGTATTGGTCACCGCCTCCTGCACGATCCGGTACGCCGCCTGCGACACCGAGTCCGGCAACGGCACCGGATCCCCGTACACGGTGTAGCGCGCGGTCAATCCCGCCTCCCGGACCCGCTCCAGCAGCTCCTCGACCCGGTCGAGGCCCGCCGCCGCCACCGGTGCGGGCGCTTCCATTCGCAGAGCGCCGAGCATCCGTCGCAGCTCCGTCACCGCGGTCCGCGCGCTCTCCTCGACGGCGGTCAGCGCCGCCCGTGCCTTGCCGGTGGCCTCGCGATCCATCGCCTTGCGCGCGGCCGCCGCCTGGATGCCCATGACCGAGACGTGGTGCGCGACCACGTCGTGCAGTTCGCGCGCGATCCGGACCCGTTCGCCGAAGACGGCGCGCTCCGCCGCCTCCGCCTGCGCCGCACGCAGTTCCTCGGCCTGCACCTCCAGCTGGTGCTGCCGCCGCGCGGACAGCCAGGCGGTCTCGCCGGCCAGATACGCGAACCCGAACATCGCCGCGTTCACCAGCAGCGTGTTGATCAGCGCGCCCAGCAACGGGGTGACCGGGCCACGAGCCTCCGGCCGGGCGGCGCTCAGCGTGTCGAAGGACAGGAACCAGAGGGTGAAGATGAAGACGAACATCGCCGCGACCGCGATCACCCGGACCCGGCGCGCCCGGACCCGGTCGCGCCCCCAGGCGCCGAGCGCGTAGATGGCGGCGAAGAGCACACCGGAGGCGAACTGCGTCTCCTGCGCGCCACGGATCTGACCGCCGAGGAACACGGCGGAGACCACGAGCGTGACGATCTCGGGGTGGGTCCGGCGCCAGATCAGCGGGAGCGTGATGCCCAGTGCCCACGTGTACTGCTCGAGGGCGCTCGGATGGAACTTGAAGAAGAAGATGCCGACGCTGCGGACCATGGCGACGTTCAGCACGGCGGCCGCCGCCGTGGCCAGTCCGATCCACAGGTCGTTCCGGCGCTGGCGGGCCGTCGGGCCGGGGCGTTGCCACATGCCCGCGAAACTACCCGGCTTTGTCGTACTCGTCGGGGCGGGCGCCGCTCAGCTCGAGCAGGCGGCGGTGGGCGTCGGCCAGCTGGTCCTCGAGGGTGACGATGCGGCAGGCGGCCGCCATCGGCATGCCCTCGTCGAGCAGCTCGCGGGCGCGCGCGGCCAGCTGCAGCTGGTGCCGGGAGTAGCGGCGGTGGCCGCCGCCGGATCGCTCGGGCTGGATCAGCCCGGCCGTGCCGAGGCTGCGGAGGAACGCGGCCGTCACGCCGATCAACTCCGCGGCGCGGCCCATCGTGTACGCGGGGAAGTCCGCGTCGTCGAACATTGTGCTCATGGTGCCTTTCGAACCGAGGGGTGGAGGTTCTCTACGCAATCCAGGGCCCCGGCGGGTAACCGGGGCCCTGGCTGTTCAGTTCTGAGGCCGTCACCGCTTGCGTGCCGCTAGCGGTCGGCCTGAGTGAAGGGCATCGGCTGCGATCACCTCTTGTCGGGTCGGGGACGTGTCGATTCGCTGTGCTGCGGTATCTCGTCCTCCTTAGCCAACGGAGTGCCAACTGCCAGTTACTGCCGGCTGTGCGTGGCCGACTCCTTGGATGTTAGGCCGATCACAGCCGGATTTCTAGTATCGCCGCTGTAGATTTTTCCGAGCCAGCGATGCAGGAAAGAGAAGCGCGGCGGCGGGGCGTGAGAGAGAGGTGACCACGCCCGCACGCCGCCGCGCGATGAGGCCTGCCGAGTGCCTCAAGTCCTGCCGGTAAGCCCAATTCTGCCCATCCACCCGTTTCACCGGCAACGCAATTAACGCAGCTCATTGACGCGTGTAACACCACGGCGAGATCATCACCCAACGGCCGTGGCTTGCGTCACAGCCGACCCCTGGCTGAGGGAGATACATGAGCACGCAACAAGTCCCCAGCACCGACGAGGAACGTCTCGCACAGCTCGGCTATCAGCAGGAACTCCACCGCCGTCTGTCCGGGTTCTCGAACTTCGCGGTCTCCTTCTCGATCATCTCGATTCTCGCCGGCGCCATCACCTCGTACGGCATAGCCATGAACGCCGGCGGACCGATGGCGATCACGCTCGGCTGGCTCTTCGTCGGCATCATGGTCACGTTCGTCGCACTGGCGATGGCCGAGGTCTGTTCCGCATACCCGACCGCCGGCGCGCTCTACTGGTGGGCGGCCGCGCTCGCCAAGCGCAACAAGGCCGCCTGGGCCTGGTTCATCGGCTGGTTCAACTTCCTGGGCGAGGTGGCGGTGACCGCCGCCATCGACTTCGGCGCCGCCATCACCACGTCGGCGTTCCTGAGTCTGACCTTCGACATGGAGGTCACCAAAGTCCGGACCTTCCTAATCTTCCTGGTCATCATCATCGTGCACGGCCTGCTGAACACGTTCGGCGTCAGCCTCGTGCGGCTCCTGTCCGACGTCAGCGCCTGGTGGCACCTGGTCGGCGTGGCCGTGATCGTGGTGGTCCTGGCCGTGGTGCCCGACCAGCACAAGTCGATCTCCGACGTGTTCTTCGAGGTCAAGAACGAGACCGGGTTCACCTTCGCCGGCGCCTCGCTCTACGCGGTGCTGATCGGCCTGCTCATGGCGCAGTACACCTACACCGGCTACGACGCCTCGGCACACGTGGCCGAGGAGACGCACGACGCGGCCAACGCGGCGCCCCGCGGCATCGTGATGTCGGTCGTGGTCTCGGTGATCGCCGGATTCTTCCTGCTCACCGCGATCACCTGGGCGATCCAGGACTACGACGGCGCGCGCACGACCGAGCTCGGCCTGCCGCCCGCGCAGATCTTCGTCGACGCGGCCGGCGACAACCTCGGCGCCTTCCTGCTCTTCATCTGCATGGTGGCGCAGTGGTTCTGCGGCATGGCCTCGGTGACCGCGAACTCCCGGATGACCTACGCCTTCTCCCGGGACGGCGCGCTGCCCGGGTCGCGGCTCTGGAAACAGGTCAACCCGCGCACCGGCACCCCGACCAACTCGATCTGGCTGTGCGTCACGCTCTCCACGATCCTGGTGCTTCCCTCGCTGTGGAACACCACCGCCTACCTGGCGGCGACGTCGGTGGCGGTCATCGGCCTCTACATCGCGTACGTCGGACCGGTGCTGTTGCGCCGCCGCCTGGGCAACGAATTCCAGCCCGGCCCGTGGAACCTCGGCAAGTGGAGCGCGCCGGTCGGCTGGATCGCGATCGTCTGGGTAGTGATCATCTGCATCCTGTTCGTCCTGCCGACCGCCTCGCCGATCACCGCGAGCAACTTCAACTACACGATCATCGCGGTGGCGGTGGTGGTGGCGTTCGCGACGATCTGGTGGTTCGCGAGCGCCCGCAAGTGGTTCACCGGGCCGAAGCAGAACCTGATCGAGAAGGCCGCGCACGGCGAAAAGACCATGCCGGCCGACCCGACCGCCTGATCGAAAGGAACCCATGGATCTCGAGGAGCTCGACGTCGCCGTCGACAACGGCAGCGTCGACACGGTGTTGCTCGCCCTGACCGACATGCAGGGCCGCTTGCAGGGCAAGCGCCTGCACGGCCGCTACTTCATGGACGAGGTGGTGCGGGGCGGCAGCGAGGGCTGCAACTACCTGCTCGCGGTGGACGTGGACATGAACACCGTCGACGGGTACGCGATGTCGTCGTGGAACAGCGGATACGGCGACTTCGTGATGAGACCGGACTTCAGCACGCTGCGTGCGGTCCCGTGGCAGCCCGGCACCGCGATGGTCCTCGCTGATCTGGAGACGACCAGCGGCGAGCCCGTGTACGCCTCGCCGCGTCAGATCCTGCGCCGCCAGCTGGAGAAGCTGGCGGCGCACGGGCTGACCGCGTACGCGGGCACCGAGCTGGAGTTCGTGCTCTACAAGGACTCCTACGAGCAGGCGTTCGACAAGCACTACCGCGACCTGATCCCGGCGAACCAGTACAACGTCGACTACTCGCTGCTGGGCACCGCCCGGGTCGAGCCGCTGCTGCGCCGGATCCGCAACGACATGTACGGCGCCGGGCTGCTGCCGGAGTCGGCCAAGGGCGAGTGCAACTTCGGCCAGCACGAGATCGCGTTCCGCTACGACGA
>NZ_JBFAZH010000400.1:0-6168 GCF_040681735.1 Actinoplanes sp. NPDC051633
GGGTACGGCCGGCGCCAGTGACCTGCGCCGGGCCCGCCGGATCTGCCGCACCCTCGAACGGCAGGGCACCTGGTCGTACGCGGTGAACGCCCAGGCCGTCGCCGGCCGGGTGGCGGCCCGGCTGGGCCGGCGGCGGGACGCGGTCGAGGCCTGGCACCGCGCGGCCGAGCTGGCCCGCAAGAGCCCGATGCTGGTCCGGATGCGCGGCAGCGTCGCCGGTGCGATGGCGGCCGCGCTGCAGGCCGACGACGCGGGCGTGCTCGCGCACTGCCGCCGGGGGTTGACCGATCTGGCGCGGCACCGGTCCGCGCTGCCGTCGGTGGAGCTGCGCGTGCTCGCCTCCGGCCACGGCGCCGAGCTGGGCCGGCTCGGTCTCGAGGTGATGATGCGCGGCGGGTCCGCGCCGCGGGTGCTGGACTGGATGGAACGCACCCGGGCGGCCGCGCTGCTCGCGGTGGAGCCACCCGGCGGCACCGATGTGGACGATCTGGAAGCGCTGCGCGGCATCCACGCCGAGCTCGAAGGGCTGGCCGCGGCCGGCGACCGCACGGCGGTGATCCCGGAGCCGCTGGTGGCGCGGCAGAAGTCGATCGAGGACCGGATCCGCCGCGCGAGCTGGCGGCGCCGCTCCGACCACCAGGCGGTGACCGCGACGATCAAGCCGGCCCGGCTGCGGTCAGCGCTGGACGGGCGGGTGCTGGTCGAGTACGCGAACCTGAACGGCGACCTGGTGGCCGTGGTGGTCGAGCGGCGCCGCAGCCGGGTGGTCCGCCTCGGCCCGGCGGCCGCGGTGCTCGGCCAGATGCGCACGCTGTTCTTCGCGCTGCGCCGGATGACCCAGCCGCTGCCCGAGTCGTCACTGGCGGCGGCCCGGCTCAGCGCCGACTCGCGGGTGGCCCGGTTACGCGCGATGCTGCTCGCCCCGCTGGCCCTGGCGCCGGACGCCGAGCTGGTCATCGTGCCGGTCGGTGACCTGCACGGCCTGCCCTGGTCGGCGCTGTGGGACGAGCCGGTGTCGCTGGCGCCGTCGGCCGGGATGTGGGCGCGCACGGCCGGCCTCGGCGAGCCGAGCGGCGGGACGATCCTGGTGGAGGGCCCGAGCCTGCCGGGCGCGACCACCGAGGTGCGGCGGCTGCGTGAGCTGTATCCGGACGCGGTCGCGCTGAGCCCACCGCGGAGCACGGCCGCCGAGGTGCTGGCCCGGCTGGACGGTGCCGCCCTGGTGCACCTGGCCTGCCACGGCTGGTTGCGCGCGGACAACCCGCTCTTCTCGTCGCTGGTGCTCAGCGACGGGCCGCTCACCGTGCAGGAGCTGATGACCAGCGGGGTCGCGCCGCACCGGCTGGTGCTGGCCGCGTGCCAGTCCGGCGCCGACGTCGCGTACGCGGGCGACGAGGTGGTCGGCTTCATCAGCTCGCTGCTGGCCCGGGGCACGGCCGGGGTGGTGGCCAGCGTCGCCGCGGTGCCCGACGTGGCCGCCATCGACCTGATGCACGCCCTGCACGAACACCTCGGCCGGGGCCTGACCCTGGCCCGCGCGCTGCACGCCGCCCGGGCCGGCCTGGACCGCGCCGATCCACCGAACTATGTGAACTGGTGCACGTTCAGCGCGTACGGAGCAGCCTAAGGGCTGACCCTGAGATGTATCAGGGTCGACAGTCGGGTCTCTGACTCAGCGTGGAAGTCGCCAGGGAAGTCAAAGTGGACGCCGACACCGGTCGCCGGCGCAGCGCCGCCGTGCTCTTCGCCGACCTCACGGGCTTCACGCAGCTGGTCGAGACGGTCGAGCCGGAGATCGTCTACCAGGTGGTGCGGCCCCTTCTGGACGATCTCGTCGCGATCGCGCTCCGTCACGGCGGCGAGATCCAGCAGGTGCTCGGCGACGGTTTCATGTGCGTCTTCGGGCTGCACGACACGATCGGCGACGAGGCCGACCGTGCGATCCGGGCCGGGCTCGCCATGGTCTCGGCCGGTGGCACCCGGTCGGTCCGGCCGTCGGTGCACGCCGGGGTCGAGTGGGGAGACATCTTCGTCACCGGGTCCTGGCCGCCGGCGGGGTACGGCGTGTGGGGCAAGGCGGTGAACCTGGCGCAGCGGCTCTGCTCGGTCGCCGGGCCGGGCGAGCTGCAGATCGGCCCGGGCGCGCACGCCCGCGCCGGCCGGGCCGCGATCGGTGTGCCCGCCGAGCAGTCCCGCCTGAAGGGCATCGCCCACCCGGTGATCAGCCACCGGGTGCAGGCCACCCCGCCCCGCTACAAGCTGGTCTGATAGGCCAGCACCCCGCGGTTGATCGCCGACATCGCTTTGCGTGCCGCCTCGCGCACCCCGGCCGAGGCGGCACTCGCGTCCTTGATCTGGGCCAGCAGGTCGAGCACCTGGCGCGCCCAGCGGACGAAGTCGCCGGCCGGCATGTCGGTGTCGTAGCTGGTGCCTCCGCTGGCCAGGACCTTGCCCAGCGGCTCACCGCGTGCCCAGCGGTAGATCGGCCACACGAAGCCGGGGTCGGGCTCGCGGGTCAGCGACAGCCCGCGCTCGGCCTCGGCGCTCTCGATCTCGGCCCAGAGCTTGCCGCAGGCGTCGACAGCGGCCGAGGTCGCACCCTTGGGCACGGAGACCCGCTCGTCGCCCTCGCGCCGCGACTCGTAGAGGACCATCGACACCGCGCCGGCCAGCTCCTCGGGCGCCAGCCCGTCCCACACGCCGTGCCGGAGGCACTCGGCGACCAGCAGGTCCGCCTCGGTCCAGATCCGGCCGAGCATCCGCCCGGGCTCGGTCACGTCGCCGTCATCGGTCAGGTAACCCCGATCGGTCAGCACCGCGCACACCTGGTCGAAGGTGCGGGCCAGCGACCCGGTGCGGCCGGCCACCTTGTCCCGCAGCGCCTCGGTGTCGCGCTGCAGCCGATGCTTACGCTCGGCCCACCGGGCGTGCTCCTCGCGCTCGGGGCAGGCGTGGCAGGGATGCTGCCGCAGCTCCACCTTGAGCAGCGCGACCTCGGCGTCCTCCCCGGTGCCCGGCTGGTTGCGCCGGCGCCGGCCGTCGCCGTGCCGGTCGAGGCCGGTGGCGCTGATCCGGGCGGCGAGGTCGCGGCGCGCGGCGGGCGACCGGGCGTTGAAATTCTTGGGTACGCGAATGCGCTCCAGCACGTCGACCGAGCCGGAGAACTCCGCCGGGCTGACCCGGCCGGCCCACCTGTCCTGGGTGAGCACCATCGGCCGCGGCTCGCCGAAGCCACCGCCCGGCGGCTCGAGCACCACGGCGAGCCCGGCCCGGCGGCCCTGCTGCACCCGGATCACGTCGCCGATGCGCAGCCGCTCCAGCGAGGAAACCGCGGCCGCCCGGCGCTGCTGCACACCCTGCCGCGCCAGCGCACGCTCGCGGTCGGCGATCGCCACGCGGATCGCGAAATACTCCTCGAAGTCGCCGTGGTGGCAGGTCTCCTCCGCGCCGTACGACTCGATCGTCTCCAGGTTGCGCTGCACCTGACGGGCCAGCCCGACCACCGAGCGGTCGGCCTGGAACTGCGCGAACGACGACTCGAGCAGCTCTCGCGATTTCGCCACCCCGACCGAGCCGACCAGGTTGACCGCCATGTTGTAGGACGGCCGGAACGAGGACCGCAGCGGATAGGTGCGGGTGGACGCCAGACCGGCGACGTGGCGCGGGTCGATGTCGGGGCTCCACAGCACCACCGCGTGGCCCTCGACGTCGATGCCGCGCCGCCCGGCCCGGCCGGTGAGCTGCGTGTACTCCCCCGGGGTCAGGTCGACGTGCGCCTCCCCGTTGAACTTCACCAGGCGCTCCAGCACCACACAGCGGGCCGGCATGTTGATGCCCAGCGCGAGGGTCTCGGTGGCGAACACCGCCTTGACCAGGCCCCGGACGAAGCACTCCTCGACCGCCTCCTTGAAGGCCGGCAGCATGCCCGCGTGGTGGGCCGCGACGCCGCGCTCGAGGCCGTCGAGCCACTCCCAATAGCCCAGGACGCTCAGGTCCTCGCCCGGGATCGAGGCCACCCGGGCCTGGGCGATGCGGCGGATCTCGGCGCGCTCGTCGCTGTCGGTCAGCCGCAGCCCCGCGGCCAGGCACTGCTGGACGGCCGCGTCGCAGCCGGCCCGGCTGAAGATGAACAGGATCGCGGGCAGCAGGCCCTGCCGGTCGAGCCGCTCCACCACCTCGGCGCGCGGCGGCGGCTGCCACCGCCGGCTCTTCCCGCCGCGCCACCCGGAGGCGGCACGGTCGGTCAGCTCGAGCCGGCGCTGCATCTCGCGCGAGTAGCGCAGCAGCTCGGGGTGCACGTCGTGCTTGCGGGCCGCGTCGGCGTCGTGGAAGAGGTCGAACATGCGCTTGCCGACCAGCACGTGCTGCCACAGCGGGACGGGCCGATGCTCACTGACGATGACCCGCGTCTCGCCGCGGACGGTGACCAGCCAGTCGGCGAACTCCTCGTAGTTGCTGACCGTCGCGGACAGCGAGACCAGCGTGACCGACGCGGGCAGGTGGATGATGACCTCCTCCCACACCGCGCCACGGAACCGGTCGGCGAGGTAGTGCACCTCGTCCATCACCACGTAGGCCAGCCCGGCCAGCCCGGCCGAGCCGGAGTAGAGCATGTTGCGCAGCACCTCGGTGGTCATCACCACCACGGGAGCGTCGCCATTGATCACGTTGTCGCCGGTGAGCAGCCCCACCTTCTCCGGCCCGTAGCGCTCGACCAGGTCGTGGTATTTCTGGTTGGACAACGCCTTGATCGGGGTGGTGTAGAAGCACTTGCGCCCGCCGCCCGCCCGCAGCGCCAGGTGCACCGCGAACTCGCCGACCACCGTCTTGCCGGCCCCGGTCGGCGCGCACACCAGCACGCCACTGCCGCGCTCGAGCGCCTCGCACGCCTCGCGCTGGAAGTCGTCGAGGTCGAACCCCACGTCCAGCATGAAGTCGTCGAGGGCAGGGAAATCGGCCGCCTGGGCCGCCCGCCGTCTCGACGCCGCGTAACGATCGGCGGGACTAGTCATGACCACAAGACTAGGCCGGGGGTGTGACACCTTGCGAAACCGGCGGCTCGGTATCGTGCGAGGCGTGCCGGATCCCGACTCTCCCATCGATCACCGCCCGGTCGACGCGGTCCTGTTCGATTTCCACGGCACACTGGCCCAGGTGGAGAACCCGGTGGCGTGGGTGCTCGCGGCCGCCGCGGCGTGCGGCGCCGACCTCGACCGGGCGCAGGCGACGATCTTGGCGGATCGGCTGGTCACGGCGGGCCGGGCGGGCGGCCCCGTGCCCTACCGGGTCCCTCCGCACCTCGCCGAGCACTGGGCCGACCGGGACTTGTACGAGCACGCGCACCGCGCGGCGTACACCGGGCTGGCCGCGACCGTGTCGACCGACGTGGAGGGGCTCGCCGACGCCCTCTACGAGCGCCTCCTGGGCCCGGACGGCTGGTTGCCGTACGCGGACACCGAGCCGACCCTGCGCACCCTGCACGAGGCCGGCATCCGGGTCGGCGTGGTCAGCAACATCGGCTTCGACATCCGCCCGCACTTCGCCGCCTGGGGGCTGGACGGCCTGGTCGACGCGTTCACGCTGTCCTACGAGGTGGGCCGCTGCAAGCCCGACCCGGCGATCTTCCTGCGCGCGTGCGGCATGGTCGGCGCCGACCCGGAGCGCACGCTGATGGTCGGCGACACGCCTGCCGACGCGGGCGCGGTGCGGGCGGGCTGCGCGGCGCTGGTCCTCCCGGCGGCCGAGCCGGGCCGGCCCAACGGCCTGGGCGCCACGCTCGCCCTGGCCGGCTGCACTACTTGAGGAGGCGGACCGCGCCGGGAACGCAGGTGATCGTCATCGGCAGCGGGCCGACGCGCTCCCCGTCCGCGTACCCCACGATGTCGTCCGCGTGGATCCGCACCTCGCGGGCCCGGTAGGTGGTCACGCGGGAGTCGGTGACGTGCGTGCCCTTGATCAGCCGCGGCCGCAGGCGGGCCAGCGTGACCCGGCCCATCGGCGCCGCGACCAGCACGTCCAGCAGCCCGTCGGTGGGATCCGCGCCGGGCAGGATCCGCATCCCGCCGCCGTAGCTCTCACAGATGCCGATCGCGACCAGCACACCCTCGAAGCCACGGTCGACGCCGTCCAGCTCCAGTGCGTACACCCGGGCTCGAAGCCTGGCCATCT
>NZ_JBFAZH010000401.1:0-6167 GCF_040681735.1 Actinoplanes sp. NPDC051633
TATGTTGATTATAACTTCCGTCATTTTTGTTAACTGTAACTTCAGTTGAACGCACCGCGGGGTTGACGATCGTCGCCGCACCCGGCCGGGCGACCAGGTAGCCCTCGGCGACCAGCTGGTCGTACGCCTCCACCACGACCTTGCGGGTCACGTCGAGGTCGGCCGCCAGGGCGCGGGTCGACGGCACGGCGGCGCCGGCGGTGAGCCGGCCGGAGCGGATCGCCTCGCGCAGCCGCTCCTCGACCTGTACGCGCAGCCCACGTGGCCGCCCCCGGTCGATGTCGAGCAGGATCTCCGGCGCACTGGTACCCATAACCGGACTCTAACCGGACCCGGTAACGGGTCAGCTTCGGATCTACGGTCGATGCATGACTGAACAGATCGTCGTCGCCAACGGCGTGGAGCTCTGCGTCGAGACCTTCGGCTCACCGGCCGACCCGGCCGTCCTGCTCATCCACGGCGCCTGCGCATCCATGCTCTGGTGGGAGACCGAGTTGTGCGAGCGGCTCGCCGCCCGCGGCCGGTACGTGATCCGCTACGACAACCGGGACACCGGCCGGTCGATCAGCTACCCGCCGGGCGCGCCGGGGTACACGATGACCGACCTGGCCCGCGACGCGGTCGGGATCCTCGACGTGCTGGGCGTGCACCGCGCGCACATCGTGGGCCGCTCGATGAGCGGCGGGATCGCGCTCATCCTCGGTGTCGATCACCCCGACCGGGTGGCCTCGCTGACCTTCGTCGCGACGACGACCGGTGACGACGACCTGCCGCCGCCGGTAGCCGAGTTCCCGCCCTACGCGGAGAACGCCGACTACGTCGTCGAGTCGCTGCGGGCGTACGCGGGCGACTCACCCTTCTTCGACGCCGAGGCCGTTCGTACGCTGGCCGAGCAGGACATCGCCCGCACCCGCGACCTGACCGCCGCGCTGACCAACCACTTCAGCATGCACATCGACGGCCCGGCCGGCGGCGGCTTCGGCGACCTGACCGCACCGGTTCTCGTCGTGCACGGTGACCGCGACCCGATGTATCCGCTGGCGCACGGCGCCGCGCTGCATGCCGCCGTCCCGGGATCGCGGTTCCTCGTGCTCGAGGGCGCCGGTCACGACGTGCCCCGGCCGCTCTGGGACGTGTTCGTCGACGCCCTCACCACCCATACGGAGAAGTGATGCGCTCGGCGGTGTTCCTGCCCTTGTTCAACGAGCTGGCCGACCCGCGCGTCGCCGTGCGGCTCGCGGCGGACGCGGAGGAGGCGGGCTGGGACGGCGTCTTCGTCTGGGACCACGTGATCTGGCGGGCGCCGGTCGAGGAGGTGGCCGACCCGTGGGTGACCCTGGCGGCGATGGCGACGGTGACTAGCCGGATCCGGCTGGGCCCGATGGTGACGCCGCTGGCCCGCCGCCGGCCGGTCAAGGTCGCCCGGGAGACCGCGACTCTCGATCAGCTCAGCGGCGGGCGGCTCACGCTCGGCGTGGGCCTGGGCAGTGACCGCTTCGGCAACGAGTGGGCCAAGACGGCGGAGGAGCTCGACGATCGGAAGCGGGCCGGCATGCTGGACGAGTCCCTCGACGTCCTCCGGGCGGCCTGGTCGGGCGAGGTCGTGCATCATCACGGCCGGCACTACACCGTCGACGGCGTCCGCTTCCTGCCGCGACCGGTGCAGCGTCCGGGCGTACCCGTCTGGGCGGCCGGCTTTCCCGGCAACCGCGCACCGCTGCGGCGGGCCGCCCGGCTCGACGGCTTCTTCCCGGTCAACCTCACCCGTCCCGACCAGCTCGCGCAGGTCAGCGCCGCCTTGCGCGAGCTGCGCGGCGACAATCCGGCGCCGTTCGACATCGCGGTCGAGATCCCGGCCGGCGCCGACCCCGGTCCGTGGGCGGCCGCCGGCGCGACGTGGTGGCTGGCCGAGATCGAGCCAGGTACGCCCGCCGATGCCGTCCGCGGCCTGGTCCGCGACGGCCCGGCCCGATGATCCAACCGCCGGCAATCACCGGTGCGGGAAGGCCTCCGCGACCGCCGCCATGTCGGCGTCGCCGTGTCCCGCGTTCTCCGCCTCGACGAACAGGGCGCGCACCGCCTCGAAGAGCGAAGTCGGGAAGGAGGCGCGCTCCGCCTCGTCGATCATCAGGTCGGTGTCCTTGATGACGCCCTCCACCGCGAACGAGGTCGTGTAGTCGCCGGCCAGGATCGCCTTGCCCTTGAGCTGCGCGTAGGGAGCGCCGGTCGGCCCGCCGTCGATGGCCTCGAGATAGAGCCGCGGGTCGACGCCGAGCGCCTCGGCGAACCGCACGGACTGCGCGATGGCGGCCATCATCGAGGCGACCCACGAGTTGCAGACCAGCTTCAGCGCACTGGCCTTGCCGATCTCGTCGCCGGCCCGCACGACCCGCGCGCCGATCGCGTCGAACACCGGCTCGCACTGCTTGATCAGGCCCGGGTTGCCGGCGGCCAGCACGATCAGCGCGCCGTCCTCGGCCGGCTTCTTCGTGCCCAGCACCGGCGCGTCCACGATCGCGGCGACGCCGTCGGCGACCTCGGTCATGCCCGCGACGCCGAGGGTTCCGGCCTGGATCCAGACCGCGCCGGGCGCGAGCGCCGTGGTCAGCTCGGCCTTGACCGCGAGGGTCGCGGCCGCGTCGAAGAGCACGGTGAGTACGGCGTCCGCGCCGGTGACCGCCTCGGTGACGGTCGCGGCGGCGACGGCCCCGGTGGAGGTGAGCTCCTCGGCCTTGGCGGCGGTCCGGTTCCAGACGGCGACGTCGTGTCCGGCCCGCCGCAGCGACTTGACCATCCCGGCGCCCATCACACCGGCTCCCAGCACGGCAACACGCATCGGTGCACTTCCTCTCGTCGGCTTCCCGTCCAGTGAACTCCCCCACTTCAGTTGACGTTCGGTTGGCACCTGCTAATAATAGTTGGCATGAGCAAGGACGAGCTGACCGGTGACGCGCTCGTGCTGGTGCTGAGCACGCTGGCCAGCCCGCACCGGCTGCGGGTGCTGGCCGCGCTGGCCGGCGGTCGCGCGTACGTCTCGCAGCTGGCACGCGACCTCGGTCTCAGTCGCGCGCTGCTGCAGGTGCACCTGAAGAAGCTCGAGAAGGCGGGCCTGGTGACCGCCCACCTCGAGTTGTCCGACGACGGCAAGGCGCTGAAGTTCTACCAGTCCGCGCCCTTCTCGCTGCTGCTCACTCCCGAGGTGGTCGCCGCCGCGGCGGCCACCCTGACCACCGATGCGAAGGACTGAATGATGGACATCGCCTCCGTTTTCCTGATCGTGGCCGGCGCGCTGATCATCTCGGTGGTCTGGCTGTTCAGCACCCGCAGCCGGGCCGCCGAGCAGCGGCGCTACGCCGACCTGGCCGAGCGCACCGACCGCACGCTGAGCGAGGTGCACGAGCAGCTGGCCGAGCTGTCCCGGCGCACCGCCGAGGTCGAACGCATCCTCAAGGACGCCGAGTGAGACACGTGCCCAACGCGATCACCGCGGTGCGGACGGTCGTGGCCGTCGGGCTGGCGGTGGCCGCTCTCGCTCAGCACAGCCCGGGGCTGCTGATCGCCGCCTACGCCACCTACTGGGCCGGGGACATCGCCGACGGCGCCGCCGCCCGGGCGCTCGGGCAGGAGACGCGGGCCGGCGCGGTCTTCGACATCGTGGCCGACCGCGCGTGCACCGCCACGTGCGCGGCCGCGCTGATGGTCCTGCGCCCGGAGACGGCGCTGCCGGTCGGCATCTTCCTGTTCCAGTTCATGGTCGTCGACCAGCTGCTGAGCCTCGCGTTCCTGCGCTGGCCGTTGCTCAGCCCCAACCACTTCGGCCGGGTCGACCGCCGGATCTGGTGGTGGAACTGGTCACCGCCGGCCAAGGCGCTCAACACCGCCGCGCTGATCGTCCTCGTCGTGCTCAGCCCGTCGCCGCTGCCGCCGCTCGCGTTCGCCCTGGCGGTCACCGCGGTGAAGACCGCGTCGCTGGTCTCGGTGTCCCGCCTGACCGCGCCGATCCTGGCCTTCGGCCCGCGATGATCGCGATCCTGGCGGCCGCGGCCGTCGGGATCGTCTCCGCCGTCCTGCCGATCGCCCCGGTCGAGCCGTATCTGATCGCCGCCACGGCGACCGGCCAGGGCAACCCCATCACCCTCGGCCTCGCCGCCGCTCTGGGCCAGGCCGCCGGGAAGCTGGTCCTCTTCCTCGCCGCGCGCGGCGCGCTGCGATCCGCGTGGCTGCAACGAAAATTGGCCGGGGTACGACGAGCGGGCCGGCACCGCCGCCCGCCACCCGACCGGCCGTGGCCCGCCGCCGGCCTGCTCGCCGTCAGCGCGATCACCGGCTTCCCGCCCCTGCTGGCCACCACCGTCTACTTCGGATCGACACGGATGCGGCCCCAGGTCTTCGCCGCGATCTGCTTCGCCGGCCGGGCGATCCGCTTCGTCGCGGTCGCCTACGCCCCAGCACTGGCCGGACCGGCGCCGGCCTGACCCGTGCCGACCCGACCCGTGCTGGCCCGCGGCACGAAGCGCGGATTCGGCGTCCACACCGGGTCGGCGAACTCCTTGCCGTCGATGGCCTCCAGCAGCAGCTGCGCCGCGAGCCGGCCGTCGTCGAACGGGTGCTGGGTCACAGTGGACAGTGCCGGATGCAGGTACTGCGAGACCGTGATGTCGTCCCAGCCGACGATCGAGATGTCCTCCGGCACGCGCAGGCCGCGAGAGTGGATGACGCTCATCCCGGCGATCGCCATCAGGTCGTTGGCGTAGACGATCGCGGTCGGCTGCGGGTCGCCCTCCAGCAGCCTGGTGGTGGCCTCCCGGCCGCCGCCCGCGGTGTAGTCGCTCGCGACCCAGGCCGAGTCCGGCAGCCCGTGCCGGCGCAGGTGCTTCTGATATTGCTCGCGGCGCACCTTGGCGGCGTCGTTCACCTGCGGGCCGGCCACATGAGCGATCCGGGTGTGCCCGCGCTCGGCCAGGTGCGCGACCACGTCGGCGATGGCCTGCGTCTCGTCGTAGACCAACACCGGCATGCCGGCCTGCTCCGGCGGCCGGCCCAGGCTGACGTACGCCAGGCCCGCCTCCCGGACCAGCCCGAACCGCGGGTCGTCCGCGCGCAGGTCGGCGATCACCATGCCGTCGACCCGGCCGTCGAGGGCCAGCCGCCGGTACGCGACGGCCTCCGCCTCCGCCGAGTCGACGACCTCGGTGACCAGCGAATACTGCGACGTTGACAGCACGCTCTGCAGGCCGGCCATGAGGCTCGTGAAGTACTGGTCACTGGCCAGCGCCTCGGGCGACGTCTGGAAGACCAGGCCGATCGCGTACGCCCGCGAGGCCGACAACGCCCGCGCGCGCATACTCGGGGTCCAGCCCATCGCCTGCGCGGTCTCGACGATGTGGGCGCGCGTCGACTCCTTGACCCCGGGCCGGTCGTTCAGCGCGTACGAGACCAGGGTCTTGCTGACTCCGGCAGCGCGAGCCACGTCGCTGATCCGGACGGCCTGCCGTCGACCCGGCGCTTCGCTCATGACCTTCGCTTTCTTTACAGTTCCGACGATGGTACGCCGGGATGTTCCGGCGCCCAGCCCAGGAAATCACGCGCCCGGCTGGTGTCGACCGGCGCCGCGTTCCCGGGAAAATGCGGCTGATCGGCGGGCAGCAGCTCGGCGGTCGGCTTGTCGGCGAAGGTCGTCTCCGCCGCCACGAGGAGCACGTGAGCACCCTCGTACTCGACGGTCAACCCGAGCCGGAACGCCTCGGCCGCGTCCCGCGAGTCCATCCACACGAATCCGCCGCCGGCGCTGACCGCCAGCTCCGACTGATACCAGCGGCGCATCTCGTCGTGCCGGTCCGGCGGCACGACCAGCGGCAGCCGCAGCGCCACCCCCGACGCGCCGAACCGCCGGCACACCGCGCGCAGCGTGTTCTCGTCGGTCTGCTTCGCCATCGAGTACGGGTCGGCGATGTCGGCCGGGGTGTCCTCGGTGATCGGGTAGCGCACCGGCGGCCGATGCGGGTTGAGCGAGAGCCCGGTGGCGTGGGCGCTGCTGGCGATCGCGAAGCGGCGTACGCCGTGCTCGGCCGCGGTCCACAGCACGACGAAGGTGGCGGTCGTGTTGTTCACGAAGATCTCGGTGGCCGGCTCGTGGTCGGGGTCGGCGATGGCGGCCAGGTGCGCCA
>NZ_JBFAZH010000402.1:0-6161 GCF_040681735.1 Actinoplanes sp. NPDC051633
CCGGGAAAAAACCGCGTTTGGAACGGGCAGATGTCGTTTAGTCTTCGAATACTTACCGGTTGACGCCTATATTGCCGTTAGCGGGTACTACGAACGTCTAATGCGAAGGTTCGGCGCCCAACCGATCCATCGCGTGTACCTAGGTGTCGACACCGTAAAATTTCGAAGCGCGCCCAGAGCTGAGGCCCGCCTTCGGCATAACCTGAGTGACGAAGACTTCGTCGTGACCTGCCTTGCACGTCTGAAGCCGCGAAAGGGCATTTTGGACTTGGTGCAAGCCACGGCGCGAGCAGTCGACCGACTGCCATCGCTTCGATTGATCATCGCCGGCACAACCAGTTCGGCGTCATCCGCGTACGCACAGGAGATACAAGACGAAGTTCGCAAGCTGCGCCTTACCGGAACAGTGAGGCTAGTCAACGACTTGCGCCACGATGGAGTACCCTCCCTGCTTCAGGCGTCGGATGTGGCCGTTCAGCCGAGCTATACCGAAGGCCTTGGTCTAGCCGTCATCGAGGCTATGTCCTGCGGCATTCCCGTAATAGCAACTCGCGCGACCGGCCTGAGCGAAATCGTGAAGGACGGCGAAAACGGCCTGCAAGTCGAAGTCGGCAATCGAGGGGAACTGGCGCGCGCAATTACGAGAATGGCTACAGACCCGCGTCTTCGTGCACGTCTGTCGAGTTCCGGCAGGAAGGCGGTCGAAAAATGGTTTTCCCTAGATCGAATGGTGAACGAGACAAGCTCGATATATCAAACCGTGATCGACGATGCGAAGCAATACAAGCGAGTACGCGTCCCTAGGAATGGAGGATTGCTGGAATGAGCGACGTCCTACCCGGCGGGAGGTTTTCTCGACCGGTTCGCAAGGGCAACACGGTCGAGCGCAAACTAGGTCCTGGACACATCGGAGTCCATGCCGTACTACGACACCTGGAGGAGAAGCAATTCTCGCTCAGCCCACGCCTATTAGGCATCACTCCAGACGGCGAGCGTGAAGTCCTTAGTTTCATCGAAGGGGACACCGGATACCCGCCAATAAGCGACGAAATTCGTACCGACGAGGCCCTCCACAACGTCGGCCAAGCGATAAGATGCCTTCATGACGCTACGGCAGATCTTGCCCGGCTTCCTTCGCTGTCGGCCTCAGCGTTTAGTC
This sequence comes from Actinoplanes sp. NPDC051633, assembly GCF_040681735.1. Classification (NCBI taxonomy): domain Bacteria; kingdom Bacillati; phylum Actinomycetota; class Actinomycetes; order Micromonosporales; family Micromonosporaceae; genus Actinoplanes; species Actinoplanes sp. NPDC051633. Next base: position 1,160 of record NZ_JBFAZH010000402.1, read on the forward strand.
CGCTAGACATCAGCGTGCCGGTTGAAATCGATTGCATAGGACACGGCGATCTAGCACCCTGGAATATCGTCTTTGCCGGTACTTCGGTCGCCGGGTTCATTGACTGGGACGCGGCTGGCCCGTCGAGCCGGGCATGGGACCTAGCCTATGCGGCATTCCAGTTTGTGCCTATGCATCGGCCGCACCCTGTAAGAGGTCTTGAGGACTGGGGCTGGCCTAATGTGCCCGACAGGCGTCGGAGGCTGCGGCTCTTGTGTGAAGCGTACGGCGACGGCGTCTCGCCCGGCAAACTGGTTGATCTCGCCATTGTTCGCCTAGTATCGATGGCCGCGCATATGGAGAGTCAAATCAGCGCAGGTAACGCAGATTTCGACGTACATCGAGCAGAAGGACATCCCTCCGGCTACCGTGCCGCGGCAACATATGTGATCGAGCAACACGAATCTTGGGCCGAATAGTTCTCCCAAGAGTAGCGGGAATGGTGGGTGATCATTTCGCAATGGCGCGCAGAGTTTATTTTAGGAGACCAGACCAGACGGACTGGGGACTTCCGCCGCTAACTTCGCGCGACGTGTGGTGGACGTGGTTTGATGCACATCGCTCGTTCTGGCAGGAGGTGGTCACACATAAGCGCGAGGGCCGCCGCTTACGGCGGGTAGTCATGAACTCATCACAGCCGATCATGCTGTCTATCGGCTCAGGCCGCTACTTACAGCCGGGGTGGATCGGTATCGACTACAAGCGGTCAGAAAAAATCTTCGCTTGCAATTTGGAAAGGCCGATACCCCTTCCCAATGGTTGCGTTGACGGCCTGCTGGCAGAGCATATCCTTGAGCACTTCATGCTGGACGACATCCCGCAGGTGTTACGTGAATGCGTCCGCATCTTGAAGCCCGGCGCACCGCTCCGAGTGGTATGTCCCGATGCCTCAATTGTCGGAGAAATATTGTTGGGATATTGGACGGAGCGGGTCGCCAAGCAAATCGCTTTCGACTCAAGAATCCACGGGTGGAAAGCAGATCGCTACATCGGACTCCGCGTTGCTAACAGGATTGCCTACCAGTTCGGGCAACACAAGGCACTGCTTACGGCGGATAGTGTTTCAAGCCTGCTGAAGCAGGCCGGACTCAAAGGGGTAACGGTGGTCCATCCGCTTGAAACGGCATATTTCGGCTCCGTACCCGGTACGCATTTCGATCGCTTCCCGGACAGTACGCAGGAGGCCTTCGCTGTAGAGGGCCGCCGACAGTGACCGTTGCTAGCGCACCGGCCCAGTCTAGCCGGCATGTTTGACGAGCCCAACGAGCGCGGTCGTACCGGAGGAGTTCGGCGACGTGAACAAGTCTGAAGTTGAAGTCGTAGTTGCCACTGACGAGAATTACGTGATGCCGACAGCGGCGTGCATACGATCGGTCATCGACAACTATGCGGGAAACGCGGGCCTTAAGATAACCGTCTTAGGATCTGGGTTAACCTCACACTCCATTCGCAATTTGAGGCGCTCGTGGCCGGCTTGGTGTCGGTCAAATTTTCTGGATATCGGTACTCTGCTTCGAGGCCTTCCTATTCAGGGGGTGCTGCGCGCAGACTACACGGAAACCATATACGCTCCGCTGTTCTTGCCGCGCTTGTTGGACGGGTCGCGTCGAATCATTTTCCTAGACTCGGATACCATTACGCTTAAGTCACTTCACCATTTGTGGGACATGGACATTGTTGACAACTCGATTCTCGCCGCAGTGGCCGATGACTACGTTCCTACCGTGAGCAGCCGATGGGGAGTGCAAGCGTGGCGGGAGCAGGAGCTATCGCCCTCTACTGCATACTTCAACTCGGGCGTAATGCTTGTTGATCTCGTCGAATGGCGCCGAGTTGACCTAAGCCAGGACATCGAGCGGTACCTCGAGCTATTCGGCGACCGGCTCGTGCAACATGACCAAGAGGTCCTAAACGGGGTCGCGAAAGGCAGGTGGTTTAAGCTCGACACACTGTGGAACGTGACGTCCTACTGGCGGAAGCCACAACGGCGATTTTCCGGTCCACGGGACCCGATCTCTTTGGCAAAGATTCGCCATTTTGCAGGACGAGACAAGCCGTGGCGCGGAGTCCATGATGATATACCAGACGAAACGAGGTTCTTCGACTACGTGGATCGGACGCATTGGCGTGGGTGGCGGCCGACGACGAAACCGGCGAGACGATCCTGGGATGGCTAGTCAGGTCGACGCTATATTGCTGGATGTAGGAGGTGTGCTCCTTCATCCTGACGATGACGTACTTCGTGAAGCCGTCATGTCGACGGCCGGCGTCGATCTGGTTCCCTCGGCGGCAACAACAGCCATCGCGGCGACGGTCTGGCATGGTGCAGCGTCGCCGAGACCGGAAGCGTTTTGGGCGTCACGTCAACCTATTGAGTGTTGGGCTACACTCCTGGGTTTGCCGACGGATCTTGGAGTTCAAGCTTGGCTAAGCTTGAATCTTTCGGCGGGCACAATAAATCCCCTCTGGCGGGTGGTTGCTCAGGGTGCACGGGACACGCTTGCGGCGCTGAAGGCAAAAGGTTTTCGTCTGGCGGCTGTAAGCAATAACGATGGCCGCTTGAGAGCGTCTTTAGAAGCTGCCGGAATTGCTGCGTATTTCGACGAGGTGGTGGATTCTGCGATCGAAGGGGTCGCTAAGCCTGACCCATTGATCTTCGCGCTCGCTGCCAAGCGCCTGGGGACGGAATTAGCTAGATGCGTAATGATAGGTGACGATCCCTATTTTGATGTGCGAGCCGCCATGGCGGCCGGCGTTCGAAAGGCCATCTTAATAGACCCGTATTGCATGCGTCCCCTCACGTGGTCAACCGAAGCGTGCTCGGTCCTTGCGAGGCTGCCCGCGGTTGTTTAGTGACGCGATCGTTAATGAATGGAGGTCACTTGCGAAGTTTCCACTCGCACGCCTAAGGCAAGTGTAGTTTCACGGTATGCTTTTGGGCCCACCACTTCCAATTCCAAGCAATTGCCGGGATCCGTCCAATTGGTTCTAGGGTGTGCTATATCATGAGTCTTCTATCAGCCTATTTGCATGAAGACCCACGGCTCGTGAAGTCGTCCGTTCTCCTCGTGCTATATGAGTACAACGCGGCAGCCGTCGGCGGTGGTCACATGCGCCACCGTGCCCTGATTTACGGACTTCGCCGACGGTGTCATGTCGATGTACTTTGTCTGAAAAGCTTAGACCAGGTCGCCAGCTGCCGTGAGGGAACCGATCGGTGCGAGGCATGCCGCAGCGGCAAAAGCCGCCCTGGCGGAACGGTCGTTGGTGCCGTCAACTGTGACCGACTCCAACACGCATTCGTCGACGTTCTGAGGCGAGGCGCCTACACGGCGGTTGTCCTTAGCCACCTTACTACGGCACCGTATATATCTCTCGTTAGCCAACATTCGGGCGCTAGCGTCATGTTCGACGAACACAATGCCCAGGCAGACCTTAAGCAAGATATGCTGAGGCATCGAGACTTCAAGCTCCGAGACGGCATGGGTGTGGTCGACGACGTTCGGGAGTTGGAAGAGCTGGAGAGAAGTGCCATCTTCGCCGCGGATTTGGTATCTGTTTGCTCGCTTGAAGACCAGACGAGGTTGAGCGCAAGATACAACGCCACTTGTCGATTCGCGTTTGTGCCAAACTGTGTAAGAGTAGAGGTCGGGTCGCGCCCGCACCGTGAGAAAGGCATCGGCAACGTATTTTTCGCCGGTGTGCTAGATTACTTTCCGAACGCTGAAGCGGTTTCCCAGATTTCGACTGATATCGGTCCAGCAATTAGGGCGCGCGTTCCGTCCGTCAATCTTATCGTCGCAGGTCGACGCATGCCCCGTGTACTGCAGGAACGGATGAACCATGACGTCGTTAAATTGGTTCAGGACCCAACGGACATCGAGCCACTTTTCTGGGACTCAACCATGGTGGTGCCTTTGTCAATGGGAGGCGGAACCCGGCTAAAGATTTTGGAGGCATTCGCTGCGGGTTGCTCCGTTGTCTCTACTGCGACGGGCGCTGAGGGTCTAGACGCTATTCCGGGTACACACTATCTGCGGGCGGAAAGCGCCGGAGAGTTCGCCGACAGTATGGCCGAGATAATGAATGATCCCAAAGAGGATCTTCGGCGCAGGCAGGCGGCCTGGGATCTTGTTTCCTCCGAATACTCATTCGAGGCGGCGGCAACCTCGTTGAAAAAGGCCCTTAGCCTGATGGCCTAGCCCTCCGAAGGCGCGTGGCGACGTCCGATTGCCCGTGGAATTCGGTATGCGTCTGGCCCCGAATATGTCGGCTTCGCCGTGCCGCGCACGTCGTCGAAGGGCACCTGTCCGCCGGTAACCCCTATTTTGCATGCTGCGACTTCCTTGGGAGGACTGAAGTGTGAATCTCGTATTCATCGTGGACGAATTGGAGACATTGGGTGGAGTTCAGAAAGTCATGCAAGGGCTCGGTAGCGCGCTCGCCAGTCTAGGTCATCGGATCTACTATGTAACGCTTCACGACACTGGAGTGGCACCTTGCGTTACGGGCAACGAGGTCTTATATCTCAGTCTCCCGCGGTTGCCGCAGGAGGAGCGAAGGCTTCCTCACGAGGCGCGCTCGGAGATCCAGCGCCTACTGTCCACCTTGGCGAGTGGCTGCGTCCTCATGCAGTCGCCAAGTGTAGTGGCATGGCTTCGCGACATCGACTTCAGCGGCTTTGCTCGTGTGGGGCAATACCATGGCTCTTATGAGTATGCCGCTTCTAGTTATCACGGCCAATTCATTCGAGACTACTACAGTAGATTGGACTGGTCAGTATTCCCGACGACAGATGACGCAATGCTCTTCCAAAAGAACTTCGGAATTGGTAACGGGGTCTACCTTCCTGAGGTGGTGATTCCGATTGGCGTGGGCGAGCGATCCATTGAGAGAGCTCCACGCGTTCTGAGTGTCGGTCGGCTTTCTGCGGAGAAGGGCTTTTTCCGATTGATAGACGCCT
>NZ_JBFAZH010000403.1:0-6159 GCF_040681735.1 Actinoplanes sp. NPDC051633
GCCGGAGCTCGTCGACCAGACCAGCCGCGAGATATTGATTGATGGTCGTCGCACCGCCGTGGATCGAGATGTCGCCGTCGCCGGCCGCCGCCCGCGCCTGCGACAGCGCCGACTCGATGCCGTCGGTGACGAAGTGGTACGTGGTGCCGCCCTTCATCGGCTGCGGCTCACGCGGGTGATGGGTGAGCACGAACACCGGGGCGTGGAACGGCGGATCGTCGCCCCACCAGCCGTTCCACGGCCGATCCCACGCGCCCCGCACGGGACCGAACATGTTGCGTCCCATGATGACCGCTGAGGCGGCGTTGATCTGGTCGACCTCGGCTTGGTTCTCCGCACCGGCGTCGAACATCCAGGCGTGCAGCCGGTCGCCCCAGCCGTCACCGCCGTCGTCGCCGAACGGGCGTTCCTCGCTCTGGTTGAGCCCTGCCGAATACCCGTCGGCGGAGATCGTCTGATTAACGATCACCTTCCCGGTACCTGTGTTCACCGCTCACTCCTCCGTGCAGCGTCCATCGACATCGACGACCTGTCATCATGCCCAGCCTGCCAGTCCCCGCCTTCATCCCGGCTTCGTGCATCGACGTCGCCGGATCGGGAACTCATAGCGGCATGTCGCAGCAGCAGGCCGGTGCCACGCCGGAAGAACGCGCCGAACTCGACCGTGAGGACGAAGAGGAACGGGAACTGATCCGCCCGCCCGACGTCAACCAGGAGTCGAACCGGTCCGCGACCCGGCTGGAGCTGTTCTTCGACCTGGCTTTCGTGCTGTTTGTCGCGCGGTGCGCCGACATCCTGGCGGAGGACGAGACCTGGGTGGGTGCGCTGCGGTTCACCGCGGTCCTGGCCATCGGGTGGTGGGCGTGGGCCAGCAGCACGCTGTACGCCAACCGGTTCGACACCGACGACGCCGTCTTCCGCCTGATCACGCTGCTCGGCATGGCCGGCGTGGTGGGGATGGCGGCCTCCGCCGACAAGCTCGATGCCACCACGAGCCGGTGGTTCGCGATCGCGTACGTGCTGTTGCGCGTCGTCCTGATCGTCGGCTACCTGCGGGCCTGGCGTTCGGTGCCGGACGCGCGCCGTACCATCCGGCCCTATCTGCTGGCTCACTGCGCCGGCGCCGCCGTCTGGGTGATCTCCCTGGCGGTGCCGACCCCGGCCCGGTACGTGCTGTGGGGCATCGGTGTCGCGGTGGATCTGCTCGGGCCGACGCTGGCCGCGCGGCTCGAGGACGGCATCCCGCTGCACATGGAGCACCTGCCGGAACGTTTCGGCCTTTTCGTCATCCTGGTGCTCGGCGAGTCGGTCGCCGCGGCCGTCACCGGCGTCCACGACGGCGGCTGGAAACCTAGCGTGGTCGTCACCGGGGCGCTCGCGCTGCTGATCGCCGCCGCGGTGTGGTGGTCGTACTTCGATCTGTCCGGCGGCGTCGCCAAGAGACGGCTGCTCCAGGAGGGGCACGATCGCACCCGCCAGGGAGTGCACGACTTTTACGTGTACGTGCACCTGCCGGTCGCCATCAGCCTGGCCGCGGTGGCGGTCGGCCTCGAGCATGCGATCGTGCACGGCGCCGACGCCCACCTTTCCGCCAGCACCCGGTCGGTGCTGGGCATCGGCCTTGGCGTCTATCTGGCCACCGCCGCGCTGATCCAGGCCGTCCTGGCCCGGCAGTTCCGGGCGGTGCTGCTGTGGCCGGGCGCGGGCGTCGTCCTGGTGCCGTTAGTGTGCCTGATCGACCTGTCACCGCCGATCCTGCTCGCGCTGGTCGCCGTGATCATGGTCGGCGGCGTGATGACCGGCATCGCCCAGCACCGGGCGGGCGAGATCCGCACGGCTAAGACCTGACCAACGACCGTCGGACCGAAGGGACAGGTATGGATGACTGGGTGCTCGCGTCGCCGGGAGGAGCCGTTGCGATACAGGTCCGGCTCGGGGTGGACGGCGTGCTGGACTACCGGGTCGTGCACCGGAACCGTCCGGTGGTCGGCTGGTCCCGCCTCGGTGTGGTGCGGACGGACCAGGTCTTCGACGCCCCGCTGACCCTCATCGCGGCCGGCGAGCAGACCACTGTCCAGGACCGCTACACGATGATGCACGGCAAACAACGGGACGGCCGGGCCGACGGCCGGGCCCGGAGCCTGCTGTTCGCCAACGCGGCCGGCGCCGAGCTCGCGGTCGATCTGCGCGCGTACGACGACGGCGTGGCATTCCGCTATCGCTTTCCGGGCGTCGGGGACATGACGCTGGTGCGAGAGCTGACCGAGGTGACGCCGGCCGAGGACGGCGAGGCTTGGCTGCAGCCGACCCAGGAACCGTTGGAGTACGGCCCGGCGTACGAGGCGCCCTATGGCGGCGTGCCCATCGGGACGGCGTCCAGCGGCCCGGGCTGGGACCTGCCGGCGGCTTTCCACACCGGGAACAGCTGGCTGCTCGTTGCCGAGTCCGGCCTCGACGCCACGTGCTTCGGCTCACGGCTGGCGCCCGTACCCCACGCACGCACTTATTCTTTTGCCCCTCCCCTGGCCGGCGAGGGCGATGGTCACGGCAGCGCCGAGGCCCGGAGCTCATTGCCGTGGACGCTGCCGTGGCGGGCGATCGTGGTCGCCGACCGGCCCGGCGGGCTCGTCGAGAGCCAACTGGTCGATCACCTGGCCGAGCCGAGCCGCATCCCCGATCCCTCCTGGGTGCAGCCCGGCCGGGTGTCCTGGAGCTGGTGGTCCGACAACGACAGTCCCCGCGACCTGCGGCGGCTGCGCGACTTCGTCGACCTGGCGCACGACTTCGGCTGGGAGTACTCCCTGGTGGACGCCAACTGGACGGTGCACACCGACGACGACATGCGGGAGCTGGTGCGGTACGCGGCCGACCGCGACGTCAGGCTGTTCCTCTGGTACAACTCCGGCGGGCCGCACAACCACGTCACGGAGCAGCCGCGTGACCGGATGCACGACCGCACGGTACGGCGAGCCGAGTTGGCGAAGATCGCGCAGTGGGGCGTCGCCGGCATCAAGGTCGACTTCTTCCACAGCGACAAGCAGGACGGCATCGCGCGCTATCTGGACATCCTCGCTGACGCGGCCGAGCACCGGATCATGGTGAACTTCCACGGATGCACCATCCCGCGAGGCTGGACCCGCACGTGGCCGCACTTGATGACCATGGAAGGGGTCCGCGGAGCGGAGACGTACATCTTCGACGAACAGTTCCCCGCGGTCGCGCCACGGCACAACACGATCCTGCCGTTCACCCGCAACGCCGTCGGCCCGATGGACTACACGCCCGTGACCTTCAGCGACAACCGTTACCCGCATCAGACCACCCCCGGGCACGAACTGGCGCTGGCGGTGGTGTTCGAGTCGGGTCTGCTCCATTTCGCGGACTCCGACCGCTCGTACCGGTCATTGCCACCGGAGGCCGCCGGCGTGCTGTCGCGGGTGCCGGCGGCCTGGGACGAGACGCGCTGTCTGACCGGCGTGCCGGGCAGCCACGTGGTGATCGCCCGCCGCCGCGGCGACGACTGGTTCGTCGCCGGCATCAACGGCCGCTCCGAGCCGGTCGCGGTCGATCTGGACGTGGCCGAGCTGACGGACCCCGACACGGCGTGGCTCGTGCTGAGCGACGCATCGCGCGGCGAAGACCTCACCGCGACGAGCGCCACCGCCGAACGGGCGATGTCGTTGGTCATGGCACCGTACGGCGGGTTCCTGGCGACGACCTCGCGAGGATGACGCGAATGGTTCTGGAATGCGAGACTGGTCCGAAGTGGAGTTTGTTGATCGAAGAGGTGCCAGTTGGCTCGTCTCCGTGCTCCCTGGGTCCCGCTGCTCAACGCCGTCGCCGCTCCCGTCGTCAGGATCCGGTCCACGGCGGCCTTCGTGGCGGGGATCGAGTCGAGGAGCGTCGCCCGGATCGGCATTCGTGAGCCGGTCGACGACGCCTACCGCGTGGAGACGGCAGTTCTCGTCGACGCGTTCCGCGCGGTCGACAGCCTGAGCCCGCTGGGTGTTCTCGGACTCCGCGACGAGTTGACCCGGCGGTGGGCAACCCGGCTGTGGATCAACCGGTTTCTGCTCAGGCATCCGGAGGTCGGCGCCGAGCCGGTGACGGCGCCGATCGTGGTCCTCGGGCTGCCGCGCACCGGCACCACCCTCCTGCACCGCCTGCTCGCCGACCGGTCCGGCATGCGTGGGCCGCTGTTGTGGGAACTGCTCGCGCCGCGGCCGGCGAGCGACCCCGACGGCGACGCCGCCCGGCGACGGCAGGCCGCCGAGCGAATGACCCGACTTGCGCGGCGGGCAGCTCCGGCAATGCAGGTCTCCCACGATCTCGCCGCGGATCGACCCGAGGAGAACCTTTTCGCCCTGCCACACCACTTGGCCTGGTACACGCGGGCACCCCTGCCGGGATACCGCAAGTGGTACGTCGAGCGCGATGCGACCCCCGACTACGCCTACCTGCGGCAGCAGCTACAGGTCATGCAGTGGGGTGAGCCCCCGCGGCGATGGGTGCTCAAGACCCCAATCCACCTGTGGAAGATGGACGCCCTGCTGGCGGTCTTTCCCGACGCGACCATCGTGTGGACCCATCGCGACCCGGCCCGGGTGGTGCCGTCCTGGTGCAGCCTGACCGAGTCGGTCAGACTGCTCAATCTCACCAGAGTTGATCCGGCCGGCCTCGGTCCGGAGTATTGCGAGTTCTGGAGCGACGCGATCAGGCGGGCACTGGCGGTCCGCGCCGGGCTTCCACCCGACCGGGTCGTGGACGTGGGATACGCCGACCTTGTCGCCGACCCTGACCGGGTGGTCACCCGCGTCCTCACCGCTGCGGGTGCGCCTGCGACCGCGACGGCGGCGCCCCGACCGGCCCCGGAACCCACCCGGCTCGTCCATCATTACCGAGGCGATCGGTTCGGCCTCACCGAGGCAGGCGTACGAGAGGCGTTCGCGCCGTACCTGGCCACCCACCCCCAGACGCTGCGCACCGGATAGCGACAACCGGGACCCCGGGTCGAGCGCGACGGCTCAGGTGGGGGCCGGTCCCGAACCCAGGTGGATCTCCATCTCCTGGGCTCCGGGTGTGGGCGGCCGGTTGGTGCTCGGCCGATCGAGGTAGAACAGCGACGTGGAGGCGATGTCGTCGCGCAGCGGCAGGTAACGTCCGCCGGTGCGCCAGCCCAGCGCCTGGACCTCGACGCGCAGCCGAGTCGCGAAGTGGATCGGGTCGGGCACGTGCCAGCGGAACATGCCGAAACGCTGCTGGCTGGCGTAAAGCCCGTCCGGGCGGATGACCTGCGGCAGGCCCAGATACGGGGTGGAGAAGGTGGTGTAGCCCCGGCCCGGGACGTCGAAATTCCAGGCGCCGCCGAAATAGTCCTCGGTGCCGGTGCCACAGATCGTAGGGAACTCCTCGTCCTCGTCGAGGTAGAACTTCATCTCGCCCTCGCCCCACCAGCCGTTGCTGTTGACGCCCCAGGCGAGGTACGTGCCGACGTAGTGCCCGAACCCGCGCACGTCGTCGAGCAGCACGTGCGTCCTGAGATACTCGAGGAGATTGCTGCGGCGCCACTGCCCGTGGAAGTAGCCCTCGTTGTCGTGGTCGCCGCCCAGCTCGTAGGTGATCTGGTAATACACCCGAGCCGGCGCCTCCGACAGGTTCTCCAGCGTCAAACGGGCGCCGGCGCGGAACGGCATCGGCCAGTACGAGTTGAAGCCGCCGTGCGGGTTGGCCGCCACCATCTCCGAGCTGACCTGGCTGAACTCGCCCCACCCGTGGCAGAAGAAGTCGCCATAGGGCACCTCCACGGCCGGCTCGTCCGCGCCGTCCCAGTACGCGCGCAGCAGCAGCGTGCGCCAATGGCCGCTGTGCGTGGTGATCCAGAAGTGGGTGATCCGGCCCGGGCCGTCGATCTCGCCCAGCGTGAAGGAGGCGCCCGGCGGAATGTCCACGCTGGGCGACACCTTCCAGCCGGGACCGAGGTCGCGTGCGCTCTCGGCGCCGGTGCCCTCCGTCGCGCGGCCGCCCCCGCCGGCCGACCCGTCGAAGTTCTCCGGGCTGATCGACCGGGTCCGGACGGCCCGAAGGCGGGAGACCGGTAATCGGGCGGTCACGGTTCAGGCTCCTCCGGTGCGCTGGGCTAAAGCTGTGGTACGACGCGAA
>NZ_JBFAZH010000404.1:0-6156 GCF_040681735.1 Actinoplanes sp. NPDC051633
TGGGGGGCCCCGGCGGGGCGGTGCGGAGTCCGGCGGGTGAGCCCCGCCCCGGAACCCGGGTTCCGGGGCGGGACTCAGTGGTCAGCGCGCCGGTTTGGTGCCGGCTACGACCAGGTTGTGGCCGGTGTCGGCGGCCACGCCGGCGTTCTCGAAGCCGGCCGCGGTGAGCAGGGTCACGCGCTGCGACGGCCCGCCGCAGGTGCCCATGCCGTAGGCGCCCGGCTGGCTGAGCGAGGTCGGCGTGCACAGGGCGGTCGACCCGGCGTAGCCCAGGCGCACGATCGGGTTGCCGATCGCCTCCGCCGGGTTGTCGGTGGACCACGGCTCGACGGCCACGACGATGCCGCCCGGCGCCAGCCGGTCGAAGGCGGCACGCAGCGCCGCCTCCGGGTCGCCCAGGTCGTGCAGGGCGTCGAAGAAGCAGATCACGTCGAAGGTGCCGTCGCCGAGGTCGGCCGCGTCGGCCACTTGGAAGGTCACGTTCGTCAGGTCCGGCTCCTCGATGACGCGGGCGCGGGCGGTGGCGATCGACGGCGCGTGGTTGTCGAACCCGACGACGGTCGCGGCCGGCCAGGTGCGCGCGATGAGCCGGGCGGCGAACCCGTGCCCGCAGCCGACGTCGGCCACGCGGGCACCGGCGGTCAGCTTCTCGACCAGTCCGGGCACTGCCGGGAACCACGCCTGGGCGAGCTGGTTCACGTACGCGGTCCGGAAGAACCGCTCGATGCCGTGGTGGACGCTGTGCGGCATGTCCGCGTACGCGATGCCGCCGTCGCCCCGGAAGGCGTGCTCGAGCCGGCCGAGGTTGAGGAAGTGCCCGGCCACGATCTCGGCGCCGCCGACGATGTACGCCGGGGAGTCGACCACCGAGAGCGCCAGCGCGTGCTCGATCGGCAGCTCGAAGGTGTCGCCGTCCACGGTGACGTAGCCGGAGACCGCCTGGGCGTTCAGCCATTCGCCGACCAGCCGGGGGTGCAGGCCGGTGGTGGCGGCGAGCTTCTCGGCGGTGACCGGGCCGGCGCCGGTCATCGCCCGGTAGAGGCCGAGCCGGTCGCCGACGACGGTCATCGCGGTGGCGGCGGCGCCCGCGAGATCGGTGATGAGCTGTCCGACGAAGGCCTCGGCCTTCGCCTCGTCGATGTGTTGCGTGTCAGTCATGCCGCGAACGATGCGTGGCGCCGCTTGCCCGTCCCTTGCGCACGGCTTGCCGGCCGAGCAACCGGCCGAGCAAGTAGTGGTAGCCCATAGGCCTATCCGGCGCCCGGATGCACCGCTGGGCTACCACTTTTCGCTTGGCGGAGCGCGGCGAGCGCGTACTCCGTCACCGCCGGGACGTCGCCCGGGCCCGGTGGCCGGGTGCCGGGGATTCGCAACCGCTCGTGCCGTTCCAGGTCGGGGCCCATCACCGCCGGCGCCAGCGGGTCGGCGTCGGCGGCCGCGATGATCGACGCCGCGGCGTCCGGCTCGCCGAGACCGGCCAGCAGCTCGGCGACGAGGCGCAGCACGGTCCACACCTGCGCGGTCATCCCGGCGGCGTGCACCCGCTCCAGCACCTCGGCGCACGCGCCGGCGGCGATCGGCGAGCCGGTGCGGATCAGCACGGCGGCCCGCGCCACCCGGGCGATGTTGCCGATGTAGCCGTGGTGGATGGCGTCGCTGATCCGCATCGAGGTCTCGAAGTGCGCCATCGCCGCTGCCGGGTCGGTCGCCGAGGCCAGCTCGCCGAGGGTGAACGCCACGAACCCGTCGGCCGAGCGGGCGGCGGCCACGGTCGGCTCGTACTCGTCCAGCAGGCGGCGCGCGCCCTGCTCGTCGCCGGTGTACAGGCGCATCAGCGCCGCGCAGCAGACGCCCATCGCGGCCACCCACGCCGGTGCCTGCCGGTCGCCGGCGAGCGCGACCGCCTCGATCCGCACGTCCTCCACGCGACCTTCGAACATTGCGTTGGAGGCGCGGACGATCCGGCAGCTCCAGTGCAGCGGATGGTCCGGGCCGAGCACGGCGATGGCCGCGGTGAGCAGGCGGTCGGCGACCACGAAGTGGCTGTTCAGCCACGCCGCGGCGCCGGCCGCGAGGGCGAAGAGCGCGTCGGACTCGGTCTCCACCCGCTCGGGCGCGAGCCGGCCGAGCTGCTCGATGACGGCCGGGTGGGGCGCGTCGGAGGTGAGGGCGCCGAGCATCGCGGCCAGCCGGGCGGCCTGGTCACGGCGCCCGGTGCGGACCAGCCAGTCCAGCGCCTCCTGCGCGTTGGCCAGCTCGCGCCGCAGGTCCGGGGTGGTGCGCGGATCGCGGAAGGCCTGCGCGGCCAGCAGATCCGTGACGTACGACAGCATCCACTCGGCGTGCGCGGCGCGGGCCTCATCCTCGCGCTCCGGGCCGAGATGCGCCAGGCCGGCGTGCCGGACCGTTTCCAGCAGCCGGTAGCGCGGCCGGTCGGCGGTCAGGTCGGTGACCACCAGCGACGCCTCGGCCAGCTCGGCGAGCAGTTGCTCGCGGTGGTTCGCGAGGTCGGCGGGCGCCAGGTGCGCGAGACCGTCCAGGCCGAAACCCCCGCGGCACACGGCGAGCCGGTCCAGCAGGGCCTGCGCGGCCGGGTCGAGCAGCCGGTACGACCACTCGACGGTGGCCCGTACCCCGGTGGCCCGGTCCGCGCCGCGCGCCGGATCCAGCACGGTGAGCCCGGCGCCCAGCCGGTCCCGCAGGTGGGCCATGCCGAACACCGCCTCCCGCCGGGCCGCCAGCTCGACGGCGAGCGGCAGGCCGTCGACCAGCTCGCAGATCTCCGCGGCCAGCACACGGCTCTCCGCGGTGTCCGCGAACCCGTCGCGCAGCAGTGCCGCCCGGTCGCAGAACAGGTCGACCACGTCGGCCTGGGGCAGCGGGCCGAGCCGCAGCACGCGCTCCCCCGGCAGCCCGAGCGGCTGCCGGGAGGTGGCCAGCACCCGGACGCCGGGGCAGCGGTCCAGCACCGCCGCCGTCAGGCGCCGCACCGCCTCGATCAGGTGCTCGCAGTTGTCCAGCACCAGCACGGCCGGCCGCGAGCCGAGGTGCTCGGCGAGCGCCTCGACACCACCGCGGGGCGCCGCCTGCAGGCCGAGGGCGCCGGCCACCGCGGTCGCGACATCCGCCGGGACGGCCACCTGGGCCAGCTCGACGACCAGTTCCTCACCGGTGAGGATCTCGGTCGTCAGCCGCGTCTTGCCGACCCCGCCGGGCCCGGCGAGGGTGGTCAGCCGCCCGCTGCGGAGCGCGGCGCGCAGCGTGGCCATCTCGGCGTCCCGGCCGAAGAAGCGGTCCGGCCTCGTCCGGGCCGGTGTCGGCGCCGGCCCGGGCGGGATCGCTTCCTCGGTCAGGATCCGCCGCTGCAGCTCGTCCAGCGCCGGCGACGGGTCGAGGCCGTGCTCGTCGGCGATCCGCTCCCGGAAGCGGCGTGCCGCGGCGAGCGCCTCGGCGGTACGCCCGGTGTCGTGCAGCGCCCGCATCAGCAACAGGCACGGGCGTTCCCGGAACGGTTCGGCGGCGGCGAAGGCCTCGATCTCGGGCAGCGCCGCCGCGGCCTGCCCCGCGTCGAGCCGCCGGTCCAGCCACTCCTCGCGGGCGTGCCGGCGCAACTCGTCGAGCCGGGCCAGATCGGGAGCGAAGGCCTGCCGGTCGGCCACGTCGGACAGGGTCTCGCCGCGCCACAGGGCGAGCGCCTCGGCCAGGGTCGCGACCGCGTCCGGCCCCCGCTGCCCTCGGGCGGTGCTGATCAGCGCCTCGGCACGGGCGGCGTCGACCGCGTCCGGCGGCAGGTCCAGGCGGTAACCGCCGGGCTCCCGCCGGATCAGCTCGGCGCCGGCCAGCCGCCGCAGCCGGGAGACGTAGCTGTGCAGGTTCCCGACCGCGTTCGCCGGCGGCTCGCCGCCCCACAGCGCCTCGATCAGGTCACCGACCGGCACCACCCGTCCACCGGCCAGCGCGAGCCGGGCCAGCACGACGCGCTGCGACGCGCTCGGCAGCGGCGCCGGCGAACCGCCGAGCCGCAGCTCGACCGGACCCAGCAGACCCACCTCGGCGCGCACGCGCCCATTCTGACCCGGGGCAGGTCAGGGGTGGTAGGTGGCGCGGAGTTTGTAGAGGCGCGGATCGGCGGTGCGGGCGACGCGCATGATCTCGTCCATGTGCTCTTGGACGTCGGGCCGCTGCGTCATGTTCTCGAACGCCTCGACGCTCTCCCACTGCGCGTAGTTGACGACGCGGGTGCGGTCGAGGCCGGCGTGGATGTTCGCCGAGATGAAGCCGGGGAGGCCGGCGAAGAGCTCGGCAGTGGCCTTGTCCAGGGCCTTCATCAAAGCCTCCTGTGCGTCTTCGGCGCACGTGAAGATGTTGATCAGCGTGACGTGGCCGTTGTCGGTGGAGATCACGGTCGGGTTGTCTCCCATGTTTGTCACGTTAGAGCCGGGACCGCCGCGCTGCAGGGCGACGCGGCACGCTCATCCTCAACTGGAGCTTGACCCTCAACCTCCAGTAGAGGGTCAGGCCGAGGCGCGGGCGACCACCGCGACCGCGTCGAGCGGCTTCTCCGGCGCCGTCTGCTTGCCGACGATCGCGTCCACCACGCTCGCCGCGAGGTGGACGGCCACCGCCGCCTGGTCGGTGGTGACCGTGGTCAGCGGCGGGTCGGCCAGCCGCGCGGCCGGGATGTCGTCGACGCCGATCACCGCCAGGTCCTCCGGCGCGCGCAGGCCCGCCAGCCGCACACCGGCGAGCACGGCCAGCGCCACCTCGTCGTTGTACGCGCACACCGCCGTCACGCCCCGGGCCCGCCACGACTCGACCGCAGCGACCGCCGCGCCGGGCGACAGCGGCACGGTCGCCACCGACGGCGGATCCAGCGACAGCGCCGAGCACCCCGCGCGCACCCCCGCGAGCCGGGGATCCGCGAAGAACCGGAGCCGATGATCGTCCGGGTACGCGTACCCGAGGATGGTGTGTCCCAGCCCGGCCAGATATTGCGCCTGCAGGCGGCCGACCCGCTGCTGGGCCGGGTCAAGCTCCCGCCGCGCGCCGCCGCTCCCGCCCGCCAGCGGCACCACCGGCGCGACGCCCGCGGCGCGCATCGCCGACATCTCCTCCTCGGACAGGTCGGAGAAGTCGCCGAAGGCGAGCACGGCGGCCGGCGTCAACGCCTTCCACAATTCGGAGATCGGCCGGTCGTCACGGCTCGCCGGGTGCACGACGAAGGTCAGCCCGCGCCGGGCGAAGGCGCTGGACAGGTTGCTGAGCAACGCGCCGACCTCGTCGCCGATCGGCCAGTCGGGCAGCAGGCAGAGCACGACGTCGGACCGTCCGGTGCGCAGCGCGCGGGCGGCGGCCGACGGCGCGTACCCCAATGCCGCGGCCGCGCTGAGCACCCGGCCGCGCGTGCCCTCCGAGATGGTCTGGTGTGGCGTGTCGTTGAGCACGTAGCTGACGGTGGCGCGCGAGACACCTGCCATCCGCGCCACGTCCGCGCTGGTCACCCGCTGGCCCATCGGCTCGCCTCCCCGCAGGACTTGCCGTCGCAAGCGCCCGCGATTACGTTGCTGATACCGGGAACTTACACGTTTAACTGAGGCGGAGGCCACCGTGTCGCTGGATTTGAACGCCAAGGTAGCCCTGCTCACCGGCGCGACCACCTTCACGCTCGCGCCGGAGCCCTCGCTCGGGCTGCGCGAGATGCGCCTCTCCGACGGCCCGACCGGCGTCCGCGGTCTCAAGTTCCACGGCGGCCGGGTGGTGGCGCTGTTCCCGAACGCGACGCTGCTGTCGGCCGCGTGGAGCGAGGAGACGGCGTACGAGGTGGGCCGCCTGCTCGCCGAGGAGGCCATGGCACAGGAGATCCACGTCGTGCTCGGCCCGACCATCAACCTGCACCGCAGCCCGCTCGGCGGCCGGCTCTTCGAGGCGTTCTCGGAGGATCCGCTGCTCACCGGCAAGATCGCCGCGGCGTACGTGCGCGGAATGCAGGACCAGGGCGTCGGCGCGTGCCTCAAGCACCTGGTCGCCAACGAGTCGGAGACCGACCGCAACACGGTGGACAGCGTGGTCGACGAGGCGACGCTGCGCGAGCTGTACCTGCTGCCCTTCGAGATCGCCATCGAGGACGCCGACGCCTGGTCGATCATGGCTGCGTAC
>NZ_JBFAZH010000405.1:0-6124 GCF_040681735.1 Actinoplanes sp. NPDC051633
GGAGGAGCTCAAGGCCAAGGGCCTGATCCGGGCGTACGGCGCGTCGGTCGACCAGGCGCGCGAGATCGAGGCGCTGCCCGTGGAGGCGGCCGTGACCGAGGTCCGCCTGTCGGTCCTGTATCAGGAACCGTTGCGCGCGATCAGACCCGGCACGATCGTCAAGGTCCCCCTGGAGTCGGGCTGGCTGTCCGGCCGATACGACGCGGAGTCGACCTTCGCCGACGTGCGGGCGCGCTGGTCGCCGGCCGACGTCGCGTTGCGCGCCGCGCTGGTCGAGGAGTTCCGCGCGCTGCTGCCCGAGGGCGTGAGCACCGTCGAGGGCGCGTTGCGGTTCCTGCTCGCGTACCCGCAGGTGTCGACCGTGATCCCGGGCACCCGCTCGCTGGACCACCTCGCGACGAGCATCGCGGCGGTGGCCGAAGGCCCCCTGCCGCAGGACACAGTGGATGCGATAGAAACCTGGTACGCCGAGCGGGTCGGCGATCGAGCGTTGAGTTGGTAGGGGAAATGGCGAACAGCAGAGCCGTGGTGCTCGGCGGTGGCGGCGTGACCGGCGTGGCGTGGGAGATCGGCATGATGCACGGCCTGGCCGAGCTCGGCGTCGACCTGTCCGCGGCGGACCTCTACGTGGGCACGTCGGCGGGCTCGGTGGTCGCCGCCCAGGTCACGTCGGGTACGCCGATCGGCGAGCTCTACGAGCGTGAGCTGGCGGACACCAGCGGCGACCGGAATGCCACGATCGGCCTCGGGGTGCTGCTGCGATACGGGCTGGCGATGGCGCTGCCCGGCGACCGCGGCCGGCGGCGGCTGGGCCGGGCGGCGCTGCGGGCGAAGACGGTGCCGGAGTCGGCGCGCCGGGAGGCGATCGGCGCCCGGGTGCCGGCCGGCACACCGTGGCCGGCCACCCGGCTGCGGGTCCCGGCGATCGACGCGCGGACCGGGCGGGTGGTGGTCTTCGACAACGACAGCGGCGCGCCCCTGCTGGACGCGGTTGCGGCGAGCTGCGCGGTTCCGCTGGTGTGGCCGCCGATGACGGTGAACGTCACCCGCTACATCGACGGCGGGATGCGCTCGCTGGCCAACGTCGACCTGGCGGCCGGCTACGCCCGGGTGGTGGTGCTGGCGCCGGGCACCCTGGCGGCGCGCAAGAAGGATCGGCCCGAGGTGCAGGCGGCCGCTCTGGGCGTACCCCATGCGGTTGTCACCCCCGGCAAGGCCGCGCTCGCCGCGATCGGCCGGAACCCGCTCAGCCCCGACCGCCGCGCGGCGGCCGCGGAAGCCGGCCGCAAGCAGGCGGCCGAGGATTTCTCCAAGGTGAAACGCGTGTGGGATTAAGGTCGACGGATGAGCATCATCTCGCCCGGCTTCGGCGACCGGCGCCGCTCCTCGCGGCCCGACCTGCCACCCGGCCAGTACCTGACGCATGACTTCCCGGTGCTGTCCGCCGGGCCGACACCACGCATCCCGCTGGACCGCTGGCGCTTCACCATCACCACCGAGACCGGCGGCAAGCACGAGTGGACGTGGGACGAGTTCACCAAGCTGCCGTCGGAGGACGTCACCACCGACATCCACTGCGTGACGAAGTGGTCGAAGCTGGGCACGTCCTGGCACGGTGTCTCGCTGGACACGATCCTTGAGGACGTGGAGACCGCGGCGGACTTCACGATGGTGCACGGCCACGGCGGCTACACCACCAACGTGCCGATGGAGGACCTGCTGAACGGGCAGGCCTGGATCGCGTACAAGTACGACGGCGAGGATCTGACGCCCGAGCACGGCGGCCCGGCCCGGATGCTGATCCCGCACCTCTACTTCTGGAAGTCCGCGAAGTGGGTCAACGGGCTCGAGATGCTCACCGATGACGAGCCGGGTTTCTGGGAAGAGGCCGGCTATCACATGTACGGAGACCCATGGCGCGAGCAGCGGTACCAGGGCGACTGACCTGGCGGGTGGCCACGGTCCTGACCGCGCGGAAGGAGACGCCCACCGCGACGACGCTCGAGCTCGACATCCCCGACTGGCCCGGTCACCTGCCCGGCCAGCATGTCGACGTGCGGCTCACCGCCCCGGACGGCTATCAGGCCGAGCGCAGCTACTCGATGGGCTCGGCGTGGCAGGAGGGGGCACCGGTCGAGCTGACGATCCAGCGGATCGACGACGGCGAGGTGTCCTCGTACCTCACGTCGGCGCTGTCCGCCGGCGACAAGCTGGAGTTGCGTGGCCCGATCGGCGGCTGGTTCGTCTGGCGGTCCACCTCGACGGCGCCGGTGCTGCTGGTGGCCGGCGGGTCCGGTCTGGTGCCGCTGATGGCGATGATCCGCGCCCGCGCGCTGGCGAAAGGCCGGCAGCCGTTCCGCCTGATCTACTCGGTGCGCACGCATGCCGACGCCCTCTACGCCGACGAGCTGGCCCGGCGGGTGCGCGACGACGGCGGGCTGGACCTGCACACCGTCTACACCCGAGAGACGCCGCGGAAACGGATCAGCGTGGCGACCCTGAACACGCACGGCTGGCCGCCCGACTTCGCGCCCGAGTGCTTCGTGTGCGGCCCGACCTCGTTCGTCGAGGCCGCGGCCGACATGCTCGTGGCGCTCGGCCACGACCCTCGCAAGATCAAGACCGAGAGGTTCGGCGGTTAGTTCCGGAACGCCCCGCGCAGGAAGCCGCCGCGGCTCTTCGCCGCCGGAGTCTGCGCGGCCGGGCGTGGGGTCGCCGGGCGGGACCGGCCGATCGGCTGGTCGTACTCGGCGCGAGCGATGGCGTCGGTGATCTCCGCCTCGCCGAAGTTCTCCGAGCCGGGGATCGACGGGACGAAGCCGACCAGGATGCCGTCGCGCATCACCTGCGCCTCTAGACCGGCCGTCCCGTCGTTGTCCCAGATCGCCTCGCGGCCGTCCGGGAGCACGACCCGGATGCCGTACTGCGTGATGCCGGCGTGCGGCAGCTTCACGTGTGCGAAGACGTTGCGCTGCCGCAGGGTCTTCACGATCCGCTGCGCCCGTAGCTCATCCATGCCTCGAAACTAACCCCGCAGGCTGGGGAAACGCTGTGCGCCACCGGGGAGAACCCCGCAAGATGTTACCACCAGGTAACAAATAAATCACCGTATTTCTTTATCGACAGACTTGACTTACTGTCCAGTAACCGAAGCGCTTCGGCCTCCATCCCCACCATCGGAGGCCATCCATGAGACGAACGACCGCCCTCGTTAGCCTCGCCCTCTCCGCCGTCCTCACACTCGTCACCGCCACCCCGGCCGCTGCCGCCTCCCGCATCGACTACATCGCCTTGGGCGACTCGTATTCGTCGGGAGTCGGCGCGAGCGGCCAGATCGGGCTGTGCCTGCGCAGCTCGAACGCGTACCCCGGTCTTTGGGCCGCGGCCAACCACCCGAAGTCCTACCGATCCGTCGCCTGCGGCGGCGCCACCACCGACGACGTTCGCCGCTTCCAGCTCGGTGCGCTGAGCAGGGGCACCGACCTGGTCAGCATCACGATCGGCGGCAACGACGTGGGCTTCGCCTCCACGATGATCACCTGCACGCTGGTCAGCGAGGCCGGCTGCCAGGCCGCCGTCGACGACGCCGTCGAGACGGGCGAGACCGTCTTGCCGGGCAAGCTCGACTCGTTGTACGCGGGCATCGCCGGTCGCGCCCCGAACGCGCGCGTGCTGGTGCTCGGTTACCCGCTGCTGTTCGACGAGACGGCGCCGAGCTGCGGTTTCGCGGGCTTGAGCGTCGCCAAGCGGCGGGCGATCAACCAGGGCGATCGCGAGCTGAACGCGGTGATCGCGGACCGGGCATCGGCCGCGGGCTTCGAGTTCGTGGACGTGACCGACGACTTCGCGGGTCACGGCGCGTGCTCCGCCCAGCCGTGGATCAACGGCCTGGTGATCCTCCCGCCGACGAACTCGTTCCACCCCAACGGCAGTGGCTACCGCTACGGCTACCTCCCGGCCCTGAGCGACGCCGTCGGCTGAGATTTCTCCACACCTCTCCACCCGGTCACCACACGATCGCCAAGGTTGGCGGCGCGGATCCGGCCAGAGTCATCGGCATGTCAACGATGCTCGCAGCGCCGCCCGCGCCGCCCACCCCCTCCGAGACCCTCGCGGGGATCAAGGCGATGGTCCCGCTCATGCTCGCGGTCACCCCGCAGGGCCTGAGCCTGGGTGTCGCCCTCGGTCAGATGCCCGGCCACCACCTCACCGCGTGGGCCACCTCCGGCCTGATCTACTCCGGCTCGGCGCAGCTCGCGCTGATGACCACCTACGCCACCTCCGGCATCGCCGCGATCGCGGTCACGCTCATCATCAACCTGCGCCTGGTGCTCTACAGCGCCGCATTGGCTCCACAGTGGCGGCAGCGGTCGCTGGGGTGGCGCCTGCTTGCCGGCCACCTGCTGATCGACCCGTCGTTCATCCAGGCCCAGCAGCGACCCCGCTCCACGTCGTACTTCATGGGGGGCGCGGTGATCCTCTTCGCGTGGTGGCAGGTGGTCACCGGCGTGGGGATCCTGGCGCCCGCGCTGATCCCGCACCTGGGCGCGCTGTGGGCCGCCGCACCGCTGTGCTTCGTCGCGCTGCTCGCCGGCTCGGTCAAGGAGCGCACCACGCTCGTCGCCGCCGGGGTCGCGTTCAGTGCCGCCCTCGCGCTCGGCGCCCTGCCCTACAGCCTCGGCCTCGTGGTCGCCATCGCGGCCGGCCTGGCCGCCGCCGTGAAGGCCGGTCAGTCATGAGCCTCTGGACCGTAGTTCTGCTCGCCGCCCTGGGCACGTTCCTGTTCCGGGTCGTCTTCCTGGTGGCACTCCGCAACCCCGAGCTCCCGCCGTGGGCTCAGCGCGCCACCGACCTGATCCTGCCGGTCGCGATCGCGGCCATCCTCGGCTCGGCCGTCCACCACACCGCGGCGGTCCAGCCGGCCGGTGACCTGATCGCCCTGAGCGCCGGCGCGGTCATCACCGTGCTGGTGGTCCGCAGAACCGGCTCGTTGCTCGCCGCCGTCGCCGCCGGCCTCGTCGTCGTCACCCTCGTCACCCTGATCTGAGAGCCCGACTGGGCATGACCCGTTTTGGCGGACGGGTTTGGTGTGGTGGCCGGTCAGGCCGCGGTGTCGGCCGGTTGTGGGCTGTTGTTTTCGTAGGCGGCGGGGCTGAGGTAGCCGAGGGTGGAGTGTCGGCGGCGGGTGTTGTACCAGCCTTCGATGTAGGCGAAGACGGCGGTGCGAACGGCGGCTTTGGTGGGCCAGGCCGTGCGGTGGATGAGTTCGGTTTTGATGGTGGCGAAGAATGATTCAGCGACGGCGTTGTCCCAGCATTGTCCGCGCCGCCCGACCGATAGTCGGATGCCGTGGGTGGCAGCCAGGCGGGTGTGCTGGGCGCTGACGTACTGGCTGCCGCGGTCGGAGTGGAAGATCAGCCCGGCTGGTGGGCGGCGGCGGGTCAGCGCGTCGCGCAGAGCGGCGTCGACCAGGTCGGTTCTCAGGTGGTCGGCGACGGCCCAGCCGACCACTCGTCGTGAGGCCAGGTCGATGACGGTGGCCAGATACAGCCACCCTTGCCAGGTGTTGATGTAGGTGATGTCGCCGCACCAGCGGGTGTCGGCGGCGCCCGGGTCGGTGCTGAAGTCCCGGCCGATCAGATCCGGGCGGGACTCGGTGGCCGGTCCGATGGCCGGGTCCGGCAGGGTGGTCGTGCGGAACTGGCGCGGGCTGCGGCCCCGGCAGCCGGCCGCCCGCATCAGCCGGGCGATCCGTTTACGGCCGTGCCGGTCCCCGGCGGCCGCCAGCTCGGCGTGGATACGCGGCGCCCCGTAGGTGCCGTTGGAGTGCGTGTGCACGGCGAGGATCTTCTCGGTCAGGCGCCCATCAACGCGGGACCGCCGCGAACGCCGGCCACCTGCCTGCTGGTAGAAAGCGGATCGGGAGACCTTCAACAGCTCACACCCGCGCTTCACGCTGTGCTTGCCAGCCTTCTCCGCGGCGATGAACCGATACCCGGTCACCGCGTCTCCCTCGCGAAGAAAGCCGTCTTAGATTCAGGTGATCAATGCAACGGTGCTGGTGAATGGGTGGCTTGTGGCACAGATGGGTCGGCCGGGGATGCCGGAGGCGATGAAAGAGGAC
>NZ_JBFAZH010000406.1:0-6123 GCF_040681735.1 Actinoplanes sp. NPDC051633
AGCACGCCGCCAGCGTTCGTCCTGAGCCAGGATCAAACTCTCCAACAAAAACTTGAAAAGAAATCCCGACAATCAAAAGAAATTGCCAGAGAAAACTACTCATGGCACTGGCTTATCAATAGCACCCTGTTGAGTTCTCAAAGAACAACCACACACCGCCGACTTGCTGCCCATCTCGGGCTGCCCGTCCGCGGGGCACTCGCTCCACTTTACTGTCCCGTCCGGGCCGTGTCAACCGGTATTTCCCGGTTGCTACCCATCCGTTCCAGTCTGTCCGCACCCTGCACAGCGCGCAGCGAAGCACAGCGACGCTCAGCGCTCTGAAGAGGAAGACTTGGCAGGACGGCCGCTGCGGCTTCAGCCGCAAGCTCGCCCGTTTCCCTGCCGAGGAAGAACAATACCCGCTCTCCCAGGCGCCTCCAAATCGGCCCCCAGTGTCCGGCAAAGTTCCAGCTCAAGCAGCCGACTTCCCGAGCCCGTCAGGGCTGGGCGATCTCCACGACACCGGCGGTCACCCGGGACCGCAGCACCGGCTGGTCGTTGGCCGCCGGCCCGCGCACGGCCACCCCGTCGCGCAGGCGGAACGTGCTCCCGTGCCAGGGACACACCACGCAGGCCTCGGCGCCCACACCGACGACATCCCCATCACCCAGGGGACCCGTCTCGTGTGAGCAGCGCTCCAGCATCGCCGTCACCTTGTCCCCGCTGCGGAAGAGCAGGATCGGCACGTCGTCGACGGTCTTGACCAGAGGTTTCCCGTCCGGCAGGGAGGCGAGCTCGCCCACGGCCGTCCACTCGGACGGCAGGCGCTGCAGATCCGGCGCGGCCTGGTTGACCCCCGCGGCCTGCGAGTAGGTCAGATGCCCGCCCAGGTACGCCCCAGCGCCCATCAGCGACATCCCCGCATAGGAGAGCGCCTTGCCACGGGCGGTCCGGCCGGAGGCCCGCGCGGAGAGCGACGCCACGAAGAGGCCCACCGCGACGGCGTTGGTCGCGGCGTGCACCAGGCCAACCCGGCGCTCGGCGGCGGACAGCTGGGACCAGTCGGTCCACCCGGCGGCGATCGTCACGGGGCTGGCCGCGGCGCCCACCGTGATAAGCGTGCCGGCGGCCTTGTCCTGGCCGGGGATCGCGTCGAGCACAGCCGCCGAGAGGAAGGCTCCGATCGGCGCGTGGATCAGCACCGGATGCAGGGGATGGCCCAGCCACGTGCCGTGCAGGAAGTTCTTCACCACCTGAGGGCTCGCCCCGGTAATGATCTTCTGAAGCCGGTCACTGATCGTGTCCAGTGATCGGGCCTTCTCGAGCCGCGCAACCATCTGTCGCAACATGGGTAAGCGGTTCCCGGGGCCGACCGCTATAAACCAGCGGTTCGGTGGGTACATCTCGGACATGGCTGCTGCGCCCGAGCGACTCAACACGCCCCGGACCCGGCCGAAGTCACGACGGCCGAACGGTCCGCCGCGGGCCGCCGGCCGGATGCCGACCAATCGGGCGGTGAGTGTGCCAGTGCTCGACCGGGTCTTCGAAAGCGGCGGGTTGACCCCGCTGCGGGGGGACGTCAGCGCATACGCCACCGAGCTGGGCGCCACCGGGGAACGGCTTGACGACGTCGTGCTGCTGGTGCACGAGCTGTGCGGCAACGCCGTGCAGCACGGTGGTGGCGCGGGGCGGCTGCAGTTGTGGCGTGACGATCACCGGCTGATCTGCCGGGTGACGGACCAGGGCCCCGGCCTGGACGACCCGGAGAGCGCGGGCACCGAGCTGCCGCCGGTGCGGTCGGTGGGCGGCCGCGGACTGTGGCTGGCCAGGCGCATCGCCACAGTCCGCATCGAGTCGGGGCCGTGGGGCACGACGGTCACCGCCGAGGTGCCAATGCCTTGAGCGCGTCGCCCAGGCCGCGGTGGAAGGTCGGGTACGCCCAGATCGTGCTCCGCAGCGTGGACAGCGGCACCTCGCCGTGCACCGCCACCGACAGCGCGCCCAGCATCTCGCCGCCGGCCGGCCCGGCCGTCGTCCCGCCGATCAGCACCTCACGCTCACGATCGGCGATCAGCTTGATGAAGCCCTCGTTGCCCGGCCCGTGGATGAAGCCGCGGGAGGTGTACGGCAGCGGAACGTGCCCCACCAGGATGTCCACGCCGGCCTCGCGGGCCTGCTTCTCGGTCACGCCGACCGCGCCGATCTCGGGGTCGGTGAAGGTGACCCGGGGCCGCGCGCGGTAGTCGGCGCCCGGCCCGCCCTGCCCGAGGATGTCGCGGACCGCGACGTCGGCCTCGTACATGGCCATGTGGGTGAAGGCGCCGTTGCCGGTGACGTCGCCGACGCCCCAGATCTTGTCGCCGGCGCGCATGCGGTCGTCCGTGCTGAGGAACCGGGCCGACGGGTCGAGGCCGACCGTCTCGAGGCCGAGATCCTTGAGGCGGGCCGCGCGGCCGGTGGCGACGAGCAGGCGTTCGGCGGTCAACTCGGAACCGTCGGAGAGCGTCACCGTGAAGCGGCCGTCGTCGTAGGAGACGTGCTGTGCGCGTACCCCCGTGTGGATTTTGATCTTTTCTTTGGTGAGGGCCTCGGTCGCGGTCTCGGACGACTCGGGCTCCTCCATCGACAGGATGCGGTCGCTGCCCTCGATGACGGTGACGGCGACGCCGAAGCGTGCCATGACCTGGGAGAGCTCGACGCCGATCGAGCCGCCACCGAGGACGATCATGGTCTCCGGCAGGGTTTCGGCCTCGATGGCCTCGCGGTTCGTCCAGTACGGCGTGCCGGCCAGCCCGTCGATCGGCGGGATCACGGCGGCGGTGCCGGTGGCGATGATCAGCGCCCGTGAGGCGGTGAACTCCTGATCATCGACGCGCACCCGGCCGGGGCCGGTGATGGTCGCCGAGCCGCGGACGAAGTGGCCGCCCTTGCCGGTGAAGCGGTCGACCGCGACCTTGTCGTCCCAGTTGTCGGTGGCCTGTTCGCGGATCCGCTTGGCGACCGGCGTCCAATCCGGTGTGACGGTCGACTCACCCGCCAGCCCGGGGATGCGGCGTGCCTCGGCCAGCGCGTTGCCGGCCCGGATCATCATCTTGCTCGGGATGCACCCCCAGTAGGGGCACTCGCCGCCGACCAGCGTGTGCTCGATGCCCACGACGGTCAGCCCGGCCTCGGCCAATCGCCCGGCCGCCTCCTCGCCGCCGACACCGAGGCCGACGACAACCACGTCCGCGTCCCGCGTTTCTGTCATAGGGCGAGCCTAAGTTACTGACATGGCGACGAACGGGGTTGTGGACAACGGGTTCGAGGCCGTGCGCGAGGCGTTCGACGCCGAGCCGCGCGGCGGATCGGCGCTGGCGGTCATCCGCGGCGGCAAGGTGGTGGTCGATCTGCGCGAGGGCTGGCGTGATGCGGCGCGGACCGTTCCGTGGGATGAGGAGACCCTGGTCAACGTCTATTCGGTGGCCAAGCCGGTGATCGCGCTGGCGGTGCTGCTGCTGGTCGAGCGCGGGCGGATCGCCCTGGACGATCCGGTGAAGCGACATTGGCCCGAGTTCACCGGCGGTGCTTCGGTGCGACATGCGCTGACCCACACTGCGGGCCTGCCCGTGTTCCCGGTCCCCCGGCCGGCAGAGGCGTGGGCCGATTGGGGCCTGCTGTGCGCCGACCTGGCGGCGGCGACGCCCGAGTGGCCGCCGGGCACGGTCGCCGCCGAGCACGCGCTGACCTATGGCCATCTGCTCGGTGAGCTGGTTCGCCGGGTCGACGGCCGGTCGCCTGCGCGGTTCGTGGCCGAGGAGATCGCGGGACCGTTCGGGGCCGACTTCGGTTTCGGGCTGGGTGCCGATGATCAGCGGCGGTGTGCCGAGCTCGAGTTCGACGCACCGGATTGGCCGGAGCGCAACGCCGGCGAGCCGGGTTCGGTCCGGACGCGGGCGGTGGAGAATCCGGCCGGCGCCCGCGACCTGGCGGTGGTCAACAGCGAGTTGTGGCGGTCGGCGTCGGTGCCGGCGGTGAACCTGCACGCCACCGCGGTCGGGTTGGCCCGCTTCTACGACGAGCTCATGCGGCGACCGGTGGGCGCGATGATGGCGACCGCCGAGTTCGAGGGCTTCGACCACTTCATCGGCAGCGAGGTGGTGTGGGGCCTGGGCGTCCAGATCGAGCCGGACGGTTCGTGGGGCATGGGCGGGCTGGGCGGCAACGCGGCCTGGGCCGACCCGGCACACGACCTGGCCATTGCCTACGTCACGCGGCGTCTGGGCGACTTCACCACCGTGGATCGCATCGAGCAAGCCCTAAACCCGGCGTAGCCGATGCCGATTCTGAATCCCCGCGGAAGAAGGATCACTGCGGAGGGGGCGGTTCATGAGAGGGCGATGGCGGACCGGGCTGGTGACCGCCATTCTCATGGTCGTCGCCGCCGCCCTGACCTTGCCCACGGTTTCGACCGCGGGCAAGGTCAGGATCGCCGCGCTGCCGGCGAACACCCGCGCGATGTGGCTGTGGGGCGACGATCCGGCCACCGAGGTGGTCGATTGGGCCGCGGCGAACGGGGTCTCCGAGATCTTCGTGTACGTGTCTCCGTCGGTGCGGACCAACGGCGATCTGGCCCGGCTGCAGACCATGCGGATGCGCGCCGACGCCCGCCGGATCAAGCTCTCCGCGCTGGGCGGCGACAGCTCGTGGGTCACCGATCACAAGGCCGCGCTGGCCTGGCAGACGACGGTGCTGCGCCTCAACCTCTTCGCCGGCATCCACCTCGACGTCGAGCCGTATCTGACGGATGGCTGGTCCGGCAGCCTCGAGACGACCCAGCGGTCCTTCCTCGCGTTGCTCGACAAGATGCGCACCGCGAGCACGGTCCCGCTCGAGGCGGACGTGCCGTTCTGGTACGGCGAGTACAGGTTCGGTAAGGCGAACTTCGCCGACGAGGTGCTCAAGCGCGTGTCGGCGGTCACCGTGATGAGCTACCGCGACACCGCGACCGGGCCCAACTCGATCGTGGAGGTCAGCCGGGACTGGCTCGGCCGCGGAGCAGCGGCGGGCAAACGGGTGCGGCTGGGCGCCGAGACCGTGCCGCTGCCGGACTGCACGCACTGCACCTTCCACGAGGAGGGCGCGACCCGGCTGCGGGCGGAGCTGGCCAAGGTGGATGCGGCCACGCGGAGTGCGCCGGCGTTCGGCGGCATCGGGATTCATCGGTACGGCACTTGGCGTGCCTTGCCCGCATAGAACTTGCCCGCCGGAAACTGGCCCGCATAGAAATCTGCGCATCGGGCAAGTTGACGCGGGCCCTGCCGGCCGAACGGACGAACGCAACGGGTCGGCAGGGCACGCTTCCCCGCCGGCTCAGCCGCCGGGAACTACGGACGCAACCAAACCGCCTCGTCGCGGTGCGACTCCAGCGGCTCCGGGTAATCGAGGCCGCGGCGCAGACCATCGGGCAGTCGCCACGGCTGGTGCACGGCCTTGCCCTCGATCGATTTCAGTTCGGGTACGTAGCGACGAACGTACACGCCGTCGGGGTCGAACCGCTCGGCCTGCCGGATCGGATTGAACCTTCGGTAAGGCTTGGTGTCGTTGCCGGTGCCCGCCACCCATTGCCAGTTGCCCGAGTTGTTGGCCACGTCGCCGTCGTTCAGCCAGCGGAAGAACCACTGCACCCCGGGCCGCCAGTCGATGCCCAGATGCTTGGTCAGGAACGCCGCGGTGATCAGCCGCGCCCGGTTGTGCATGTAACCCTCGGCCTGCAACTGCCGCATGCCGGCGTCCACGACCGGCACCCCGGTCATCCCGTCCTGCCAGTGCTGCAGCGCATCCGCGTCGTCGCGCCACTCGAGGTCGCCCGACTTGCGGTAGGCGTCGGTGGAGATCTTGGGGAAGGCCGCGGTCACCTGGTAGTAGAAGTCGCGCCAGGCCAGCTGCCGGACGAAGGCCTGCGGGCCCTCCCCGTCCAGCTTGCGCACGGCGTTGGCCAGGGCCAACGGCGAGACACAACCGAACCGGAGGTACGCGCTGAGCCGCGAGGTGCCGTCGGCCGGCAGATCGTTGTGCAGGTCGTCGTAGGGGCCGACGTGCCGCAGCCAGGTCGCCGCCCGGCGGTGTCCCTCGGTCTCGCCACCGACCAGCGCGTCCGGC
>NZ_JBFAZH010000407.1:0-6120 GCF_040681735.1 Actinoplanes sp. NPDC051633
TTATGTTATACTAGTCCTTGAAAGAATAATAATCAGATAATGCATTTTCTTGTTTTTCATTTGCCTCTTGCTCAAAGTTCCCAAACACTTCTACGAGCACCCGGACGGCCTGCCCGCCCTCCTCGACCATCTGAAGGCCACCACCCCGGCCGGTGTGCCGATCGCCGCGTGGGAGGTGGGCCGGTTCGAGAAGTCGGCGGACGCCGACCCGGCCGTGGTCGCCGACGAGATGACCAAGGTGACCGGAGAGCTGGCCGGCGGCGGCGCGATCGACATCGTGTGGCTGCCACTGGCCTTCAACCCGGGGAACCGGGCCGGCGCCGAGGTGCGGGCCGGGCTGCTCGAACCGGACGGTGCCGAGCGGCCGGCCGGGGTGATGCTGGCGGCGCTGGCCGATGCCGCCCGCGGCTCTTCCGCGGCGCCGGTCGCACAGGACGGGCTCGACGGCGTGGCCTTCACCGGCGAGGGCGGCACCCGCATGGTGGTGTGGTCGCAGGATGCGCCGGTGAAGGTGGCGCTGCCGGCGAAGCAGCTGACCGGGGCGGCGGCGAGCCCCGAGGTCGGCACGACGCCGGTGCTGATCGAAAGTGACCAATCGCTCGACCGGACCCTGGACGCGCTGGGCGGGTAGCCGTGGGCGGGTAGCCGCGGTCCACTTTGGTCCATACGCTCTGCTGGCATGACACGACTGCCCTTTCTCACCGCCGTCGTCGCGGTGGCCCTCGCGGTCACCGCGACTCCGGCGCTGGCCGCGGACCCACCCCCACAGATCGTGGTGTCCGGCGGAGTGACCCAGCCGGTGTTCGGCTACGCCGACGCGATCCGGGAACGGCTGTTCATCGACTCCACCTTCGACAGCGACCACGACGGCCTGCGCGACATCATCGCCTTCGACGTGATCCGGCCGCGGGCCACCGAGCAGGGGCTGAAGGTGCCGGTCGTGATGGACGCCAGCCCGTACTACTCGACCCTGTGCCGCGGCAACGAGTCCGAGTGCAAGCAGGACCTCGACGGCGACGGCCTGCTCGACAAGTGGCCGCTGTTCTACGACAACTACTTCGTGCCGCGCGGCTACGCGGTGATCCAGCTCGACATGGTCGGCACCAGCAACTCGACCGGCTGCCCCACCACCAACGCCAATGAGGACAACCTGAGCGCCAAGCAGGCGATCAACTGGCTGAACGGCCGGGCCACCGCCCGCGACGCGGCCGGGAACGTGGTCGAGGCCGACTGGGACAACGGCAGGTCGGCGATGATCGGCAAGTCGTACGACGGCTCGCTGGCCCTGGCCACGGCGGTCACCGGCGTCAAGGGCCTGACCACCGTCGTGCCGATCAGCCCGCCGTCGGAGTACTACGACTACGTGCGCTCCAACGGGGTCGTGACCCGCGGCGGCGACTACGTGTCCTACCTGGCCAACGTGGTCACCAACCCGTCACGGCGGGACTACTGCGCGCCGGTGCGGGCCGAGATCGGCGCGGCCGACGGCGACGAGACCGGCGACTACACGGCCTTCTGGAACGAGCGCAGCTACGTCAAGAAGGTGCCGAACCAGACCGCTTCGGTGCTGTTCTACCACGGGTTGAACGACGACAACGTGCGGCCGGACCACTTCAGCAAGTATTGGGCGGCGCTGGCCGAGAACAACATCCCGCGCAAGGCGTGGCTGTCGCAGGAGGGCCACGTCGACCCGTTCGACGTGCGCCGCGAGGTGTGGGTGAGCACGCTGCACCGCTGGTTCGACTTCTGGCTGCACGGCGTCGCCAACGGCATCATGGACGAGCCGCGCGTCGACATCGAGCGGTCCGCGGACGTGTGGGAGACCCACGCCGACTGGCCGGTGCCGGGCAGCACCCCGACCGAGGTGTACTTCCAGCCCGGCGGCGACCTGGGTCTGGTCCCCGCGGCGGCGTCCGCCACCGAGTCGCTGCAGGACAGCACGACCCAGTCGCAGAACACGATGGTGCAGAACCCGGACGCGGTGCAGCCGAACCGGCTCGCGTACGTGTCGGGCCCGCTGACGGCGGATCTGCACGTCTCCGGCACCGCCCGCCTGCAGGTGCGCGCCGCGGCCGACAAGACCGACACCAACCTGGGCGTCATCCTGGTCGACTACGGCACGGCCACCCGGGTCGCGCACCGCCAGCCGGGCGAGGGCATCGTGACGCTCACGACCCAGGACTGCTGGGGCGAGTCGAGCGCCACGGACGACGGCTGCTATCGCCAGACGGCGAAGCGGACGGCCACGGCCGACCTGGAGGTCGTCACGAAGGGCATCCACGACGCGGCCAACCGCGAGTCGATCCGGGTGGCGGCGCCGCTGACCCCGGGCACGGCCTACAACTACGACTTCCCGCTGCTGCCGGAGGACTACGTCTTCCCGGCGGGCCACCGCATCGGCGTGATCGTGGTGGGCAGCTACCCGCAGTACTCCAGCCAGTCCGACCCGAACAACGCCCGCATCACCTACCAGCTGCGCTCCAGCAGAATCCTGCTCCCGATCGTCGGCGGAACGGCGGCCGCCCACGCGGCCGGCCTGTAGTCGCCGGGGCGGCACCTCCGTCCGGAGATGCCGCCCCCGCACTGCGCAACCTCAGCCGCGATCCAGACGTGAAGTCGCCGAAGGGGGACTCTCATGATCGCTGTACGGGATCCATCGGGCGCGCGGGCGCCGGCCAGATCCGAGACTCGGCTGAGCGACTTCGAGAAGCTGTACGCCACGCATTTCCACTCGCTGACGCTGCAGATCAACGCCTACGTCGGCGACCTCGCCGAGGCGCAGGATCTGGTGCAGGAAGCGTTCACCCGGGCGCTGACGCGCTGGGACAAGATCTCGTCGTACGAACGCCCCGCCGACTGGGTCCGCCGGGTCGCCTGGAACCTCGCCACCAGCGGCTGGCGGCGACGCCGCACCGCGATGCGGTTCCTGCTGCGTCAGCGTGAGCAGCACGTCGACGGGCCGGGCCCGGACCGCGTGGCGCTCACCCGCGAGCTCGCCAAGCTGCCCGACAAGCATCGGCGTGCCTTCGTGCTGTTCTACATCGGCAACCTCACGGTGCTGGAGATCGCCGAGCAGGAGGGCGTACCCGAAGGCACGGTCAAGTCCTGGTTGCACCGCGCCCGTGCGGCGGTCGCGGCCGAACTCACCGATCGATCGGAGGAGCAGAGCGATGTCTGATCCTGACTTCAGTGACAGGGTGATCGCGGACGCCGTCGCCGATTATCGGACGACCACGATGGCCGCCATGAAGCCGGCGGGTGCCGGCGCTTCGATCGTCACCGCCCGGCATCGCCGCAACCGGCGCGTCGCCGGCGCGGCCGCGTTCGTCGCGGTGACGATGGTGGGTACAGGTGCCGGATATGCGGCACTCCGGGACGACGACCGGAACGGCGCACCCGTCGGCGGCGTGCCGACCAGCGTCCCAGCCACATCGATGAAGCCGGCGGAGCCGACGACGACCGCGCCGTCGACGGCCTCGTCCCCGACCGGCGGCACCACTCCCGGAAAGGCCCACGACCTGCGTAACGCGCGACTGGACCTGCCGGAGTGGGCGGACGCCACGGAGTGCCCGTCGGGCCCGACGAAATTCACCGGCGGCAGGGCCGGCGCGATCACGACCCTGGGCGAGGTGGCGGCGGCCGACGTCGACGGCGACGGGTCCGGCGACGACATCGCCCTGATCAGGTGCAGGCCCGGGGAGGGTTTCATCGGCCAGGTCGTGGCGTTCCACAAGAACGCCGACGGGACGTTCCGCCGCATCGGCCTGGTGGTGCAGCCGCCCGGCGGCGAGCCCGACCCGCCCAAGGACGACGAGATTCACAGCGTGACCGACCTGCGGGTCCGCGGCTCGCAGGTCGACGTGCGGGTCGGCAGCTACGAGACCACCTTCACCGACGGCGCGGCCCGGCTGGGCACCTCCCAATGGCGTACCTACGGCTGGAACGGCTCCAGGTTCGCCCAGACCGGCGGTCCGCGCTCGTTCGAGATGAGCCCGTCGGCCGCGCACCTCGAGACCACGGTCTCGGCCCTGGCCTTCGGCCCGCCGTCGGGCGGCAAGCAGCACGGCGTCATGACGGTGAAGGTCCGCAACACCGGCTCGGCGGCGGTGCACCCGACGCTTCTCGTCCGACTGGTGGAGGTTCAGGCCGTGACGGCCAAGGGCTGCAGCAGCACCGATGACATCTCGGAGTGCGACCTCGGCAGGATGGCGCCGCGCTCGAGCCGGACGTTCACCTTCGAAGGCGACATCGACGCCGGCGCGAGGCTCGAGCTCAAGTATTCGATCGTGCGGCTACGCCTCGGCGACCGGGTCATCACGACCGACGGCCTCCGGGCGACCTACGCGAAATAGCCCCGCCGGGCGGTGCCGGCCACGCGAGGTCGTCGATCGCCAGCCACGGCGCGGCGGCCACGCCGGTCGGCGTCAGTCCGGCGAACTCCTTCACCTCGCGATGCAGGTGCGACTGGTCCACGTAGCCGCTCTCGCTCGCCACGCGGGCCACGTCGTGGCCGGCGGCGAGCAGGTGGGCCGCGTGGTCGAAGCGCACCAGCCGGGCGGCGCGCTTGGGCGTGATGCCCAGCTGTGCGCGGAAGCGGGACCACAGTCGCTTGCGGCTCCAGCCCACCGTGTCGGCCAGCCCGTCCACCCGGACCCGCCCGCGGCTGGTGAGCGTCCGCCGCCAGGCATGGACGACCTCGGGATCGACCGCCGCGCGGTCGAACAGCCGCGGCGCGAGGGTCTCGGCCGCGATCCGGAACCGTTGGTCCCACGACCCGGCGGCGCGCAACATGTCCTCGAGGCGCCCGGACCCGCGGCCCCAGACGTCGTGCATGGACACCACCTCGCCGCTGAGGTCGGCCGAGACGCCGAGCACGGCAGCCGCCCGCGTCGGCTCCAGCCGGATCTGCAGGCACTCGACCCGCGCCCAGCCGGCCGCCCGCAGGTCACCGGGAAGGAGCCCGATGGCCACGCTGCCCTGCCTCCTCCGGCCACGGTTGTCGTAGATGGCGCCGTCGCCCTCGCTCAAGTCCAAGAGCAGCGTGACCGAGGGATGCGCCACCATGTCGATGTCCCACGACGCAGTGCCACGCTGGCTGAACCCGGCCATGCTGACCCCGGGCAGCCGGACCGCCGGTCCCGGCACGGCGACCTCGACCTCCGACCAGATTCCGACCGGCGACAGCACAGGACCAGCGTAGGACTCAGGGTTCACGGGCGGTTGCCGTGTGGGTCAGCAGCAGGCTCGCGGTCGCCTCGGTGGCCTCGAAGATCGGCACGTGGCCGACGCCCCGCAGGAGTTCGAGCCGCGCTCCCGGCACCGTTTCGTACCGGTGCGCTGAGGCCGGATCCCAGCGCGGGTCGGCGGCGCCGAAGATCACCAGCAGGGGCACACCGAGGCCGGCGAGCCGCTCGGGCACGCTGCGCTCGGCGATGTACGCCTCGTTCGCCCGCAGCACCGACCGGACCGCGCGGTACGTGGTTCCCCGCAACTCGGCGATGACGTCGTCCGGGATGTCAACGGGGCGTACGCAGGTCGCGGTGATGCCCCGGCGCATCATCGCGTCCGAGCGCGTCGACCACAGGATCGGGCCGAACGGCGGAGCCATCAGCACTCGCAGGAGGAGCGGCTGCGGGAGGAGCGCGTCGAGACCCGGACCGGTGCTGATCAGCATGAGCGAACCCACCAGGTCCGGCCGCTGCTCGGCGAGCGCGGTCGCCACGTAGCCGCCGCTGGAGTGCGCGGCCACGGCGACGCTTCGCAGCCGCAGGCCGTCGAGCACCGCCGCGACCCGGGCGGCCTGCGCGGGCACGTCGTAGGACGGCGGGGGCGGCGACTGACCGCAGCCCGGCAGGTCGATCCGGATGACGTGATGGCGGGCGGCGAGCGCCGGGATCAGCGGTTTCCAGCTGCCGCTCGAAGCCCCGGACCCGTGGATGAGCAACAGCGGTGGCGCCTCCCCCGGACCGTCGTGGACGACATGCATCGGGTATTCACTCATGCCGCAGAGCATGCGCGCGCCGCCGCCCGCCGGTCTTGGACAAATGTCGCCCGCGGGCCATCGGGGCGGCACCGCTGTCTCCGCGATGCCGCCCCTCGTGGGCTACCAGTTCTTGTTGC
>NZ_JBFAZH010000408.1:0-6115 GCF_040681735.1 Actinoplanes sp. NPDC051633
CCGGTGCTGATCAGCACGACCACCCCGACGCAGAACAGGGTGCCGGCGGTAGTGCGCAGGGGAGTCGGCATCTTGACCGATGCCGCCTCCGTCTCGCTGTCCTCGGCCACGACGGGGGCGAGGTTGCCGGCGCGGAACTCGGCTCTGATCCGGGTGGCCTCCCGCCGCAGCAGCACCGAGGTGAGCGGAAACCCGATGAGTCCCTGCAGGGCGGCGATCAGCACGGGGAAGACGGCGATGTTGCTGAGGCCGACACCGATCGCCGCCTCCTGGACGATGAGCACGGAGATGGTGCCGCCGCTGAGGGCGCCGGTGCCGGCAACCACGAAGTCGAGCGCCTGCGCATAGCCGTCGGCGGCGCTGCCGGAGATGCGGTTGCCGAAGATGAGGCCCGCCACGAGCAGAGCCACCCCGATGCCGACAACGGTCGCGACGCCGATGAGGAAGGTCTTCCACTGCTTCTTGAAATCGTCCAGGCTGATCATGGTGCCGAGGTGCACGATGATGAACCCGACGACGACTCCGGCCAGCCCCAGCAGACTGGAGCTGGCGAGCAGGTCCTCGGGGAAGATGCCGGTGAGGAAGCCGATCATGAAGATGATCGATGCGACGAACAGTGACGACAGCAGTGACTTCGTCTTCTTCGCTATGAAGTCGCTGACGGTCCAGACGAGCATCACAACGACGAAGGCGAGCACCGCATTCATGGGTTGGCCCCGGCTTCCTCTTGATGGACAGGGTGGCGTAAACGAACAAGCGGCGGTCAGACCGCGCGCTGGAAGTTGACGGCCACCTCGGCGAGCAAGCGGGTACCGAAGCCGGTGGCGCCCTTGTTGCGCCAGGCGTCGGCGGCCGGCAACTGACCGGTGCCGGCGATGTCGATGTGCGCCCATGGCCGGCCGTCGACGAACTCCTCGAGGAACAGGGCCGCGGTGATCGAGCCGGCGTTGGCGCCGCCCATGTTGGTCATGTCCGCCACCGAGGATTCGAGCTGCCGGCGGTAGGGCCGATGCAGCGGGAGCTCCCACACGGGTTCGTCCGCCGCGGCTCCGGCGGCCTTGACCTGCGCCATCAGCGCGGCGTTGTTGCCCATCACCCCCGCGATGTCGACGCCGAAGGTACGCAGGCAGGCGCCGGTGAGGGTGGCGATGTCGATGATGGCGTCGACACCGTCCTCGACCGACAGGGCAAGACCGTCCGCCATCACCAGACGTCCCTCCGCGTCGGTGTTGAGCACCTCGACGGTGGTGCCGTTGCGCATGGTCAGCACATCGCCGAGCTTGAGAGCCGTACCGGAGGGCATGTTGTCGGTGCAACAGAGGTAGCCGATCACCTCGGTGGTGCAGCCCAGTTCACGGAGCACGGTCATCGACGCGAGGACCGTTGCGGCCCCGGTCATGTCGTTCTTCATCTGCGCGTGCGACTCGTCGCTCGGCTTGAGGCTGATGCCACCCGAGTCGTACATGATGCCCTTGCCGACCAGAGCGAGCCGGCCCGTCGGCGACTCCGGCTTGTAGTGCAGGCGAATGAGCTGAGGTTCCTCGGCACTGCCCAGATTGACCCCGAGCAGCCCTCCGCAGCCCATCTCGATGAGCGCAGCCTTCCCGAACGCCTCGACCTCCAGGCCCGCGCCCGGTCCCACTTCCCGGGCAACAGCCGTCATCCGTTCGGCGCTCAGCGTGGTCGCCGGGCAGTTCGCCAGGTCGCGACCGAGGTTGCTCGCGCGCGACAGCGCCACGCCGATGCGGATGCCCTCGCGCATCTCGTCGGCCGCCTCGTCCGGCCCGGCGATGAGCAGCGAGTCCAGCAACGACTCCTCGCGACCCTTGCCGAGGAAGAAGCGCCAGCGAGCGAGCAGCACTCCCTCCGTCACGGCTTGAGCGAACTCCCGGGGCGTCAACGCGGTGGGCGACGCCGGCATCTGGACCGCCAGGTGCAGCTGCCGCGGTACGGCACGCGCGAAGCTGCCCGCGAGATCCCGCACCAGGGCGGCGCTGACCGTCTCCCCGGAGCCCAGGCCCACCGCCACGAAGACGTGTTCGCCGGCCGACGGGATCACGAGGGTCTGCCCGCGCTTTGCGTCGAACCCGGCTGCGGACAGAGCCTCCCGGTCGAGGCCGGCCACCCGGGCGTCCTTGTTGGTGGCGTCGACCGGCACGGCGACCGCTCCAGCCTTGTCCACGCCCGACAGGTCGGGGGCGACGGTGACGGACACCTGGCGGCGGATCGACGGAATGGGGTCGAAGGCTTGCATCGCTGGGTTGCTCACGACATCTCCCTTGAACTGTTGGTCCGAGAGTGGCGCGGGCAAGGTGAATCGGGCTCGACCGTTTAGGATGAAAGCGGCCGGCAGGTGCCGGACATGATCAGCGGCCGTCCCGGCCGGCCTGCCGCCGGGCGCCGGTCGCGCGGGTGGACGCATGGCGCTTCACCAGGCCGGTGGAGTCGGGTCGGCGGTCCAGCCGCTGCGGCCGGCGCCGCTCGACCGGCCGGGTGACCGGCGCAGCTGGTGGTGCGGTGTTGCGCGCCTGCCGCGCCTCGGCCAGCCGTTCGTCGCGCAACGCCTGCGCGCTGGCGCGAGCCGCCGCCGCGAGCCGCTCGCTCACCCGGGCCAGCGCCTCCTCGAAGACCTCGGCCTTGGCCCGGTGACGGTTGTTCTGCGCGTACGACTTGCCGCGGCCGCCGACCTGCTCGACCCCTCCGGCGGCCCGCCGGCGGTACACCTTGACGTGCTTGTTGCGCGCGCGCCGTATCACGGTGTGCAGCTCGACGAGTTCGTCCTCGTCCAGCTGATCCAGCTGATCCGGCTCGGTCCGGCGGGCCAGCATCAGCTCAGCTTCGGTCAATGAGTTCAGCACGGCGCCCAGATCGCGGCCCTCATCGTTAGCCATCGCGCGGTTCTCCGATTCGGTCGGCGGGAGCGAGCAGGCTCGGGGAGCATCGTCCTCACCGTGCCCATCGCCGGCTGCCGTGTCGTCGTCCGTCTCGGGTGACATCGGGTCCCCGCACCCGGCCGGACGGCGCGTTTGTCCGCGGTCGCGACCCGCCGCAGCCCACGGCACCCCGTGGCGCCGTCATCCGTCTCGGACGATGACCGCGGGCAGCGGGACGGCGAGCATGGGCTGAGCGATCCCGACCGGATGCGCCACGCGCTTCGAGTATCAGGAGGTACCCATGTCCCAGGGCACCGTCGAGACCGGGGCACTCGACAGCCTCGGACCGATCGAGTACCTCATCGTGGAGTTCACCGCCGGCCACGTGCCCGCCTTCGCCTTCCACCAGTTCCTCGAGCTGGCGGATCGTGACCTGGTCCGGATCCTCGACCTCGAGTTCGTGGCCCGCGCCGCCGACGGGGAAGTGACACTCTGCGATCCGGAGGCCGTACTCGCCGGTGCGGGCGGCGAACTGGCTGCCTTCGTCGGTGCCTCCTCAGGACTGCTGGACGCCGAGGACGTGGTCTGGATCGGCGAGCTGGTCGCGCCCGGCAATCTCGGCGGGATCGTCGTGTACGAGAACGTCTGGGTGGCCGCCATGGCCGCGGGCCTGCAGGAATCCGGCACCCGGATGGTCGCCACGGGAGTGATACCGGCCGGCGAGCTGGAGGCGGCGCTGGACGGCGCCACATAGCAATAGGTGGACCGAGATGGGGCGGTCACCCACCACGGCACGATTCATCGGGAGAGTCTCATGTCCGAACTGATCATCATCGGCTACGACGACCACGACACGGCCCAGCGCGCCTACGCGCAGGTGCAGACGCTGCATCACGACCACGTGGTCGATCTGACCGGCCTGGCCGTCGTCAGCGTCGACGACAAGGGAAAGAGCCACGTGGACACGCCCGGAGGCCAGGTGGCCGGCTCCGCGGCCTCCGGCATGCTGTGGGGCGTTCTGTTCGGGATCCTCTTCTTCGTACCGGTCGGCGGCATGCTGATCGGTGGCGCGCTGGGTGCGCTGATGGGGAAGCTGGGCAAGACGGGTATCGACGCGTCCTTCCGGGACCGGGTGCAGGCGATGCTGAGCCCCGGCAAGGCCGCCGTGGTGATCATGGCCAGGAAGATGACGGAGGACAAGTTCGCGACCGCCATGCGCCCGTACGGCGGTGAAGTGCTGCAGACTTCCTTGTCCAATGAGGACGAGAAGGAGCTCGCCGAGGAGCTCAGCGGTTCCTGAGCCTGCCGCATGCGGTGATCAGCGACGGATACACCGTGTCGCTGGTCACCGCATAGCTGTGCGCCCGAGCGTCGGCTCGGGACTCATGGCGCTGCGGACTCATGGCGCTGCGGACTCACGGCGCTGTGCCTGCGAGTGTGCGGTTCGCGTGTGTGCGGGCCGCCCGTGCCGAGCCGATGGTGACGGCCACCTGGGCCACGCCGATGACGATGAGAGCCACGGCGCCGACCGACAGGAAGGTCTTCAGGCCCAGCGCGGGCCAGACGAGCACCACGGCGGCCGCGGCCACGTAGAGGAGGCCGGCAGCGATCCGCCACCGGCGGATGGGGTCGTCGGCTCCGGCGAGGGCCACCGCAATCTCGACCACGCCGTCGAAGAGCCAGCCGATCGCCACGAACACCATCAGCAGCACGGCCGAGGTGAAGACGTTGCGCAGGCAGATGACGCCCACGACGGCGGTCAGCACGCCGAAGACCACGCCGAGCAACCTGTAGAGCACGGGGTATCCGCTGACCACCAGGCATAGCACCGCTCGCACCAGGCCGGTGATCAGCAGGTTGAGTCCGAAGAGGAAACCGGCCACCTGAATGGTCGCTCCGGGCCAGGTGAGGGCGGCGACGCCGACCGCGATGGCGGCCACGCCCAGCAACCCGGACAGCCACCAGTGGCCCAGGTCGGGTTCGGACGGTCTGGTCTCGGCGACCGTGGCCGGTGACGACATTGCGGACCTCCCAGTGGTGTAGGCGAGCAGGCGATTTGTGCGGCCACCGTCACTGGTCGGCCGCGATGATGTCGGTCAGGGCGGCGGTCCTGGCCGCGGTCCACCCTTCGGGCGGTGCGATGTGGGCCCACGCGTGCACGGGCATCGCGCCGAAGTTGTGGCCATGCCCGGCCGGCGCGTCGTTGGAGAACGCCATGTCCGCCGAGACTTGCCAGAACGTCACGAACGGGTACCAGTGCATGCTGGGCACCACATCGGCGCCGCGGGGTTCGGCCAGCCAGTCGGGGCGGCGCACCATCAGCCGCGGTTCCCACCAGGTGATCGGGTCGGACGGGTATTGCAGGTAGACCACTCGCGGCGTGCTCCAGGCGGCGGCCGGCTGTTCGAGGTCGGCCGGGACGGCGGCGAACCGGACGGTCGCGCCGTTGTCGTAGACCGGCAGCACCGCCGGGCTGCCGGCGTCGCGGTCCGCGGTGAGTTCCGACCACAGCCGGTTACGGCTCGGCGGGCCGATCAGCAGCATCCCGTCCGTGCGGTTGCGAATGTCGGCGGTGCCGCTGAAAGCCGTCTCGGCCCCGAAGGAACCCAGGCTCTCGCCGTAGACCAGCAGCTTCGGCCGCTGGCCCCGGGGCAGCCGCGACCACACGCCGTACACCTCGTCGAACAGGTCACGCCCCGCTGCGCGTGCTCGCTCCTTGTCGACCAGGAACGAGATCACGCTGGGCAGATACGAGTACTGCGTCGCGACCAGCGCGGTGTCGCCGTTGTACATGTACTCCAGCGGGTCGACGGCCCGCGCGTTGACCCAGCCGGTACCCGTGGTCGTGATGACGCAGAGCACCTTCCGGTCGAACGCGCCGGTGCGTTGCAGCTCCCGCACGGCCAGCGCGGCCCGCTCCCGCGACGTGGGCGCCGACTCCAGGCCGGCGTAGACCCGGATGGGCGGCTGCCCGCCGGGCCCGCCGAAGCGTTGCAGCGCTCCCGGATCGGGCCCGCCCGCGATGAACCGGCGCCCTTGGTTGCCCAGCGATTCCCAGGACACCAGTGATTGCGGTCCGCCGGAGCGCAGGCTGTCACGCGGGGCCGCGGCGTCCGGATCCGTCTCCCCGTTCACGGTCCGGAAGGCCCCGTCGGCGACGGTGAACATCGCGTCCACGACCACGCCGTTCAACACACCGAGCAGCAGCAGGACGACCGCCAGACCGGCGACCACGCGAGCGG
>NZ_JBFAZH010000409.1:0-6113 GCF_040681735.1 Actinoplanes sp. NPDC051633
AGCCCCTGCCCAATCAGGTGGATCCGGCCGCGCGGCGAGTCCATCTCCTCGCCCCACAGCACGTAGGTCGGACAGGTCGTGAGGCAGAACCCGCAGTGCACGCAGTCGGAGACCAGCTCCTTCGACGGCGGCCGCACGTCGTCGAAGGCCTTGACCGGCCCGAGCACGTCGCGGGGCGGGTCCACGGGGTTGGTTCCACGGGTGGCGTCGATGTCGGCCATTCAGATCCCTCCCACGAACCGCCCGGGAGCGAAGCGCCCGTCGGGATCGAACTGCTCCTTGACCCGCCGCATCAGCTCGAGACCGGCAACCGGGCCCCACATATCGAGCCGCTCGCGCACACCGGCCGGCGCGGTCAGCACCACGGCGTGCCCGCCGGCCCGGACCGCGGCCCCGCGCAGCGCCTCCACCACCCGGGCCACCTCCCACTCCCTTTGCTCTGCTTCCCCTGAGGAAGCAGATCCCGGGACGCGCTCGGCGCCGACGGGCGGCGTCTCCGCCGAAGCCGCAGGTGAGGGAGTCGGGCCGGCGTCGGAGGGCACGTCGCGGGCGGGAGCGGTGCCGGGATCTGCTTCCCGCAGGGAAGCAGAGCAAAGGGGCTGAGAGGGGGTGCCGGGTGCCTGGGCGCGCCGGCTGTCGCCGTCGGATCAAGCCTCGAGAAGTCGGGACGTCGGCCCCGCACGAGTGGCGCCCGCCGGGATGCTCCTGCGCAGCCTCTAGCATCGTCGTGTGGGGCTTTCGGCACGGCTTGCTGCTGTTGTGGACGCGCTTCCCCTGCGCGGGGACTCCCGCGTCCTCGAGATCGGGTGTGGGACCGGGGCCGCGGCCCGAGCGGTTGCCGCTCGGCTCACCACCGGGCACATCCTGGCAATTGATCGGTCCGCCGCTGCCGTCGCCGCTGCGTCGGCCCACCTGCCCGAGCGGATGAGTGTTCGGCTCGCCGCCGCCGAGGAATTTGTGCTGCTGGATGGCGAGGCGCCGTTCGACCTTGTGTTCGCCGTGCGCGTGGGGGCGCTTGACGGGCGGCACCCCGCGGCCGGGCGTCTGGTGACGGCTCGGCTCGCCGCCGCCACCACCGCTGACGCTCGGCTGTTCGTCGACGGGCGTGAGGTTGGCTTACGCCCGCAGTAGCTGGGCGGCGTCGGCCACCCAGCAGGTCAGTCAGGCGCGCAGTAGCTGGGCGGCCTCTGCCGCCCAGTAGGTCAGGATGATCTGGGCGCCCGCCCGCTTGATCGAGGTCAGCGACTCCAGGATCACCCGCTCGCGGTCCACCCAGCCGTTCGCCGCCGCGGCCTCGACCATCGCGTACTCGCCGGAGACCTGGTAGGCCGCCACCGGGATCGTCACCCGGTCGCGGACCGCCGCGATCACGTCGAGGTATGGCAGCGCCGGCTTCACCATCACGATGTCTGCGCCCTCGGCGACGTCCAGGTCGACCTCGCGCAGGGCCTCCCGGAGGTTCGGCGGGTCCTGCTGATACTGGCGGCGGTCGCCCTGCAACGAACTCTCCACTGCCTGGCGGAACGGGCCGTAGAAGGCGCCGGCGTACTTGGCCGCGTACGCCAGGATCGACGTGTCCTTGAAGTTCGCGCTGTCCAGGGCCTTGCGGGTCGCGCCGATCTGGCCGTCCATCATGCCGGACGCGCCGAGCATGTGGGCGCCGGCCGTTGCCTGCGCCACCGCCATCTCGGCGTAGATCTCCAAGGTGGCGTCGTTGTCCACACTGCCGTCGGCGGCCAGCACGCCGCAGTGGCCGTGCGAGGTGAACTCGTCCAGGCAGAGGTCGCTCATCACGACCGTCGCGTCGCCGACCTCCTCGATCACGTCGCGGATCGCCACGTTGAGGATGCCGTCCGGGTCGAGGCCGGCCGAGCCCGTCTCGTCCTTGTTCTCGTTGGCCGGCACCCCGTAGAGCATCAGGCCGCCGACGCCCGCCCGGACCGCCTCGTGCGCCGCCTTGCGCAAGCTCTCGCGCGAGTGCTGCACCACGCCCGGCAGCGAGCTGATCGCCCGCGGCTCGGTGAGGCCTTCCTTGACGAACATCGGCAGGACCAGCTCGGCCGGCGACACCCTGGTCTCCTCGACCAGGCGGCGCAGGGCCGGAGTGCGGCGCAGCCGACGCGGGCGGATGTCCGGGAACGACACAACGACTCCTAGCGGAACCTCAAGGCGGTGGGACCCTGCACCTTCGAGCCGCGGCGCTGCTTGGCCGGCATCGCGGCCAGCTTCTCGCGCAGCTCGACCGCATACTCCGCCAGCGCCTCGACCAGGTCCGGCACCGACGCGTGCTGCGGCTGGACGTCGACGCGCAGGCCGAACTCCGTCGCCGTCTCGGCGGTCTTGGGGCCGATCACCGCGACGACCGTGCGGGCGTGCGGCTTGCCGGCGATGCCGACCAGGTTGCGGACCGTGGACGACGAGGTGAAGAGCACGGCGTCGAAGCCGCCGCTCTTGATCGCGTCACGGATGTCGGCCGGCGGCGGCGCGGCGCGGACCGTGCGGTACGCGGTCACGTCGTCCACCTCCCAGCCACGCTCGATCAGGCCCGCCGCCAGCGTCTCGGTGGCGATGTCGGCGCGCGGCAACAGCACCCGGCCGACCGGGTCGAGGATCTCGTCGTGCGGCGAGAACTCGGCCAGCAGACCCTCGCTGGACTGGTCGCCGTCCGGGACCAGCTCGGGCTGGATGCCGAAGTCGCGGACCGCGTCGGCCGTGGCCTCGCCGATGCAGGCGATCTTGACGCCGCCGAAGTGCCGGGCGTCCAGGCCGTGCTCTGCGAACTTCTCCCAGACCGCGCGGACCGCGTTGACCGAGGTGAAGACGACCCAGGCGTACCGGCCGTCTACCAGGCCCT
Organism: Actinoplanes sp. NPDC051633; assembly: GCF_040681735.1. Taxonomy (NCBI): domain Bacteria; kingdom Bacillati; phylum Actinomycetota; class Actinomycetes; order Micromonosporales; family Micromonosporaceae; genus Actinoplanes; species Actinoplanes sp. NPDC051633. The sequence continues at coordinate 2,855 of NZ_JBFAZH010000409.1, forward strand.
TGACCGCGCGCTCCATCTGCGCCGGGGTGCGCGGCGGCTCGACCGCGATGGTCGGCACCTCGCACGGGATCGCGCCGTAGGCCCGCAGCCGCGCGCTCATCGCACCGGCCTGCTCCTTGGTGCGCGGCACCAGGACCTTCCAGCCGTACAGCGGGCGGTTCTCCCACCACGACAGCCGATCGCGGTGCGCGACCTCGCCGCCCACGGTGAGCACCACGCGGCCGGTGAAGCCGAGCGCCGCGGCCACGAAGCTGTCCACGGTGGAGGTCGTCGTGTACTGCGTCTCGCCGGTGCCGTCGCCGGTGACGCCGACCGGCGTACCCGGCTCGAGGCCGGCCGACAGCAGACCGTCGCGGACGGCGGCGAGGTCACCGGCGTCCACCGCGACCGCGAACGAGCCCTTGCGGGCCGATGCGGTGAGCGCCTCGAAGTCGAGCGCGGCCACGTCGTCGACGTCGGCCACGGTGCGGACGCCCGGCAGCGGCACCCCGGCGTAGGTGGCCACACCCTCGGCCTGACCCACTCCCGGGACGACCTCGAAGTGCACCGCCGTACGGGCAACGGCCTGCACCTCGCGAACCACCGACTCGTGGCCGAAGGGATCGCCGGCCACCAGGTGCACGGCGGACAGACCGGACTTTGCCGCCGACAGCAGCACCTTGGCCACGTCCCCGGACGCACCCTCGGCCGGGCTGAACTGAGCGTCGGCCTTGGCCTCCGCCCGGATCGCGGAGAGCAGGGAATCGGGCACGCCGCGGTCGTAGACCACCTGGTCGGCGTCGACCAGGGCGTTGTGCGCCCGGCGCGTGAGCAGCTCGGGATCGCCTGGTCCGGCGCCCACGAACGCGATGCGTCCAGCGGGCTTACGGGCGGTGCGGGTGGTCATGCTGTGCTCCCCATCAGGGTGTCGGCGCCGTTGTCGAGGAGATCGGCGGCGAGTGCCTTACCGATCTCCGCCGCGTCAGCGGGCGTTCCAGTGCGCGACAACCGGACGGCTCGGGCCCCATCCGGGCTGATCACGGCACCGCGCAGGTAGATCTCGTCGCCTTGCTCACCCTCGGCGACCTCGGCGTGGGCGGCGACCGGGGCGGAGCACCCGGCCTCCAGTGTGGCCAGCATCGCCCGCTCCGCCACGACGGCGGCGCGGGACGGTGCATGATCGAGCGCGGCCAGCAGCTCGATCAGGTCTGCGTCGCCGGCCCGGCACTCGACCGCCAGCGCCCCCTGAGCCGGGGCGGGCAGCATGAGCATCGGGTCCAGCGTCTCGGTGATATCGGCCGTGCGACCGATGCGTGCCACGCCGGCCCGGGCCAGAACGACCGCGTCGAGGTCGGCCTGGGGGCCGAGCACTCGAGCGATCCGGCTGTCGATGTTGCCCCGGATCGGCGTGACCGACAACTCTAGGCCCAAGGCATGCAATTGCGCGATTCGGCGCACCGCCCCGGTGCCCACCACGGCGCCCGGAGGCAGCTCGGTGAGGGTGAGCCGGTCGCGCGCGATCAACGCGTCGCGCGGGTCGGCGCGCTCCGGGACAGCGGCGATGTGCAGGCCGGGCTGCTGGGCGGTGGGCAAATCCTTGTACGAGTGCACGGCGAAGTCGATCTCGCCGGCGAGCAGCGCGTCGCGCAGCGCGGACACGAACACGCCGACCCCGAGCTGCGCCACCGGGGCGGACGACTTGTCACCCGCGGTGACGATGTGGACCAGCTCGACCGGGTGACCGGTCGCGGCGGTCAGAGCGTCGGCGACGCCTCGCGACTGCGCCAGCGCGAGGGCGCTGCCTCTGGTGCCCAAGCGGATCGGGCTCATGCGTCACCTCCGATCTTCGGTACGGCGTTGGCCTGGGTGGCCAGGGGGACATCAAGGTCGAACAGCTCGCGCAGCAACGCGGCGTACTGATCGCCGCCCGGCTCGGCGGCGAGCTGCCGGACCCGAACGGTCGGCGAGTGCAGCAACTGCTGAACGACCCGGTGCAGCGTACGGGAAACCTCGGCCCGTTGCTCCTCGGTGAATTCCGGCCGCCGGGAGGTGAGCTTGCGCAGCTCGGCGGCGACCACATCCTCGGCGCGGGTGCGCAGCGCGGCGACCGTCGGCGCGATGTCCGCACCGCGCAGCCAGGCCAGGAAGTGATCGACCTCGGCGGCGACGATCTGCTCGACGGCCGCGGTCTCGGCGGCGGCCGGCAGCGCCCGCCGGCTGGTGGCCAGGCCCTCGATGTCGATGACGGTGACGCCGTCGATCCCGGTCGCGTCCGGGGCCACGTCGCGCGGGACGGCCAGGTCGAGCACGACCAGCGGCGCGGCGGCGGCGAGCCGGGCGCGGTCGAGCACCGGCGCGGCGGCCGCGGTGGCGCTGACGACGATGTCGGACTCGGCCAGCGCGGCGTCCAGCTCGGCGTACGGGACCGCGGTCGCGCCGTAGGCCTCGGCCAGCCGCTCGGCCCGCTCGGCGCCGCGGTTGGTGATCCGCAACGGGCCGACGCCGGCTCGGGTCAGGGTGGCGACGGACAGCGCGCCCATGGCTCCGGCGCCGATCACGAGCGCCGGCCGGCCGGCCAGCGCGCTCAGGTCGCCGTCGGCCAGCTGGACGGCCGCGACCTCGAGGGCGGCGGTGACGACGCTCTGCCCGGCCTTGTCGATGCCGGTCTCGGCGTGCGCCCGCTTGCCCACCCGCAGCGCCTGCTGCATCAGCTCGTGCAGCATCCGGCCGGCGGTGTCGGCGTCGGTCGCCGCGTGGTACGCGTCCCGCAGCTGCCCCAGGATCTGCGCCTCGCCCACGACCATCGAGTCGAGCCCGGCGGCCACCCGGAACGAGTGCTGCACGGCCGCCTCGTCGTAGTGCACGTAGAGGTGGGCGGCCAGCTCGTTGGCGCCGATGCCGGAGTGCTCGGCCAGCACGTTGCAGATGTCGCCCAGACCGCCGTGGAAGCCGGTCACCGCGGCGTACACCTCCACCCGGTTGCAGGTGGACAGCACCACGACCTCGCCCACATACGCCTGGCCGACCAGCTGCCGCAGCACCACCGGCAGCCGGGCCGGGGTGAAGGCGAGCTTCTCCAGCGTTGCGACGTCGGCGGTGCGGTAGGACGCGCCGACACAGAGCAGGTTCACGACACGACCGCCTGTCCGCCCGGCAACGCCGGCAAGGCTGTCAGAGACGCCTTGCGGTGCTCGTGGAAGGACAGGATCTGCAGCTCGATGGCCAGGTCGACCTTGCGGACGTCGACCCCGGCGGGCACGGTCAGCACACACGGCGCGAA
>NZ_JBFAZH010000410.1:0-6099 GCF_040681735.1 Actinoplanes sp. NPDC051633
TACCAGAACATCTTCTTCGCGATCGGCGCCCACGCCGCGCCCGGTGCGGCCGCGCTTGGCGCCCCCGTGCTGCTTCAGGCGATTGTCTTCGCGGTCGTCTCGGCGCTCTCCGTCGGCGCGGTCCGGCCGATCATCATGAAGCACCAGCGGTCGGCCGTGGAGTCGGGCGAGACGCCGTTCGGCGTCGAGGCCATCGAGGGCTGTGCGGCCACCGTCCTGGAAGAGGTCGACACCGACCGGGGCATGGTCAAGATCGACGGCGAGCTGTGGCAGGCCCGCACGTTCGACCACACCGAGAAATACCTGCCCGGCCAGCGGGTCCGGGTCGTCAAGGTCAAGGGCGCCACCGCCATCGTGTGGCGCGATGACATGCCGAACATATAGAGAGGCGCCATGGATGCCGTCATAGGTGTACTCATCTTCGTGATCGCGTTGTTCGCCGTGATCACGCTGATCCGGTCCGTCCGGATCGTGCCGCAGCAGCGGATGGATGTCGTCGAGCGCCTGGGCAAGTACAAGCGGACGCTGTCGCCCGGCCTCAACCTGCTGGTGCCGTTCGTCGACGCGGTCCGCACCAAGGTGGACATGCGCGAGCAGGTGGTCAGCTTCCCGCCGCAGCCGGTGATCACCTCCGACAACCTGGTGGTCTCGATCGACACCGTGCTCTATTTCAAGGTCGTCGATCCGGTCCGCGCCACCTACGAGATCTCCAACTTCCTGCAGGCCATCGAGCAGCTCACCGTGACCACGCTGCGAAACGTGATCGGTTCGCTCGACCTCGAGCGCGCGCTGACCAGCCGCGAGGAGATCAACCGGCACCTGTCGAGCGTGCTCGACGAGACCACCGGCCGCTGGGGCATCAAGGTGACCCGGGTGGAGATCAAGGCGATCGAGCCGCCGCCGAGCATCCGCGACTCGATGGAGAAGCAGATGCGCGCCGAGCGGGAGCGCCGCGCGACGATCCTCAACGCCGAGGGTCACAAGCAGGCGAACATCCTCACCGCCGAGGGCGAGAAGCAGGCCGCGGTGCTCAAGGCCGACGGTGACCGGCAGGCCCGCATCCTGCAGGCCGAGGGTCAGGCGAAGGCGATCCGTACGGTCTTCGACGCGATCCACACGTCCAACCCGTCGCAGAAGGTGCTGGCCTACCAGTACCTGCAGGCCCTGCCGCAGATCGCCAACGGCACGGCGAACAAGGTCTGGATCGTGCCGGCCGAGCTGACCAAGGCACTCGACGGCCTGGGCGGCGCGCTGGGCGGGCTGGCCAACATGGTCGGCGACAAGCCGACCGAGGCGGTCGACTCCGGTGCCGTCGAGCGCGAGGCGGTCGCGGCGGCCGAGGCCGCGGCGGCCGAAGCGGCGGCGGTCGGCGAGCAGGTCCGCGAGGCCGAGGCGCAGGTGTCCGGTGACCAGGGGCCCAAGGGGCTTCCGGCGCCGGAGCCGATCCCGCCGTCGGCGGCGTTGGGTAGCGCCGATTTCAACGGCGCGACCAGCGGGCGCGTGTACGGCTCCTCCGGTGGGGAGCACGACCGCGCCTGACCTTCCAACCACGAGACGGCCGGTTCCCCGAGGGACCGGCCGTTTCTCTAGGAAACTCCTGTCCCTTTTCGGGCGTTTCACCTACTTGGTGTCCGTCCATCTGGGAGGGTGATACCGGCCCCCCGCCGCCACACGGCAGTGAGGGCGTCGCCATGAGCATCAGCCACCACCAGACGGCCAGCGGCCGACCGCTGCGGGTCGCGCCCGCCTGGGTCGGCGGAGCCCGCTCGACCGCCGCGGACGATCCCCTCCTGCCGGTGCGTGAGGCGGTGTGGATCTGGTCGGTCCGCCGGTACGCCCGGATCGCGCTGTGGGCGCTGCCGCTGAGCGCGCTGCTGCTCGGCTGGTCCACTCTCGGCATCGACACCCCGCCCGGCCCGCTGGCCGTCCGGCTGGCAGCCGGCTGGTGCTCCACGATCGCGATGATTGCCCTGGCCGCGTTGCTGGCCGGGGCGCGCACCCGCCGGTCGGCGCTGACCGGCCTGCTGGTCGGCCTGGCCGGCTCGATCGTGCTGCTGCCGCTGGCCGCCCTGCCGGCCGGCGTCGCGGCGGACGGCAGCCCGCTGGCGGCCGACGAGATGCGCACCGCCGCCATGGTCGGCGCCGCCGTCCTCGGGGCCGGCTGGCTGCTGCTCGGCTGGGCGGTGTTCCGCTCGAAGCTGGTCAACCCGGCCGACGGCGTGCTGCTGATGCTGGCCGCGCTGTCGATCGGCGCCGGCTCGTACGCCGCGAAGCCGCTGCCGACGGTCGGCGCCCTGCTCCTGCTCGCCGCCGGGATGGGCCTGGCCTGGACCGGAGGCCGTCTGATCCCCCGGTCGTAGAAGTGGCATGCTCGTGGCCATGGCGAAGGTGGTAGGCGACATCTCGGTATCCCTCGACGGATACGTGACCGGCCCCGGGGTCGATGCCGAGCACGGTCTCGGCCGCGGCGGCGAGGCACTGCACACCTGGGCCTTCGAGGGCGACGACACCGATCGGGCGGTGCTGCGCGAGTCCACCGAGGCGACCGGCGTCGTGATCATGGGCCGCAGGCTCTTCGACATCGTCGACGGCCCGGACGGCTGGAACGACGAGGTCGGCTACGGCGCCGCCGAGGTGGGGATGCCGCCGGTGCTGGTCGTGACCAGGAACCCGCCAGACGAGGTTCGCCTCGGCGACCGGTTCTCCTTCGTCGTGGACGGCATGGGCAGCGCCGTGTCCAAGGCGATCACCATGGCCGACGACCGCGAGGTCGTCATCATGGGCGGCGCCCAGGCGGTCCGCGGCGCGCTCGAGCTCGGCCTGGTCGACGAGCTCCGGCTGCACCTGGCGCCGGTCATCCTCGGCGGCGGGACCCCGCTGTTCACCGGCGGGCCGCCGCGGCAGCTGCGGCAGATCCACGTGCGGCCGTCGGCGCACGCCACGCACCTCTACTACCGGGTCGACTGACGCCCGTGCCGCCGGTTCACCAGATCGCCGATCCCGCCGACGAGCGGCTCGGCGACTATCGCGCGCTCACCGACCTCGAGCTGCGGACCAAGTGGGAGCCGCCGAACGGGCTGTTCATCGCCGAGGGCGAGCTGGTGCTGCGCCGCGCGCTGCGCGCCGGCTATCGCCCGCGGTCGTACCTGATCGACGCCAAGCGGGTCGATCAGCTCGCCGACCTGCCGGACGACGCCCCGGTGTACGCGGCCACGCCCGCGGTGCTCGAGGCGGCCACCGGCTTCCACGTCCACCGCGGCGTCCTGGCCAGCTTCCACCGCCTGCCGCTGCGCACCGCGGACGATCTGATCGCCTCTGCCCGCCGCCTGGCCGTGCTCGAGGACGTCAACAACCACACCAACATCGGCGCCGTCTTCCGGGACGCCGCCGCCCTCGGCATCGACGCCGTGCTGCTGTCGCCGACCTGTGCGGACCCGCTCTACCGCCGCGCCGTCCGGGTCAGCATGGGCGAGGTGTTCGCCGTCCCGTACGCGCGTCTCGAGCCGTGGCCGTCCGCACTGGCCTCGGTCCGCGACGCGGGTTTCGCCGTCCTCGCCCTGACCCCCGACCCGGACGCCGTGCCCCTGCACAAGCTGACCGCCGGCCAGCGGGCGAGGGCCGCGCTGCTGCTCGGCGCCGAGGGGCCGGGCCTGTCCAAGCACGCCCTCGCGGCCAGCGACGTGCCGGTCAAAATTCCGATGCGCCGCGGCGTGGACTCCCTTAATGTCGCGGCGGCCGCGGCTGTCGCCTTCTGGGAGCTGGGCCGCGACGATGCGGAGATCGACGAGTGACCGAGCTGCGTACCGACCGCCTGCTGCTGCGCGAGTGGCGCGACGACGACCTCGACCCGTGGGCCGCGATGAACGCCGACCCACAGGTCCGCGAGTTCCTCGGCGGCCCGATCACCCGGGCCGGGGCCGCGGCGTCGATCGCCCGCTACCGGGCCGGGTGCGCCGCACGCGGGTGGGGCTGGTGGGCGGTCGAGGTGGCCGGCAGTGGCGAGTTCATCGGCTTCGCCGGGCTCGACCCGATCGCCGAGGGCGCCCCGGTCAGCGGCGTGGAGGTCGGCTGGCGGCTGGCCCGCGACGCCTGGGGGCACGGGTACGCCACCGAGGCCGCCCGGCCGTGCCTGGCGTACGGCTTCGAGCGGCTGGACCTGCCGGAGATCCTGGCCATCGCCGACCCGGGCAACGTCCGCTCACATGCCGTGATGCGCCGGCTCGGCATGGTCCACGACCCGACGGCCGACTTCGAGGACGAGGACGGCAAGAAGGTTGTCTGGCGCATCGAGCGGGCACGGTGGAGTGATGACCGATGAACTTCCTGTCCGGCCACTGACCGAGCTGCGGCGCCGGCGCAGCGCCAAGTGGCAGAGGTTCGCCTCCGACGTCCTCCCGCTGCACATCGCCGAGATGGATTTCGACCTCGCGCCGCCGGTCAAGGCGGCCCTGCACGAGGCGGTGGACGCCTCCGACGTCGGCTACTCGTCGGCCGCCCCGATGCTGGGGGAGGCGTACGCCGAGTTCGCCGCCGACCGGTGGGGGTGGCAGGTGGATCCGGCCGCCGTCACCGCGATCACCGACGTCGGGGTGGGCGTGGTGGAGCTGCTGCGGGTGCTCACCAAGCCGGGCGACGCCGTGGCGATCAGCCCGCCGGTCTACCCGCCGTTCTTCGACTGGGGACCGGAGGCCGGCGTCCGGCTGCTCGACGTCCCGCTGCGACGTGACGGCAACGGCTACCGCCTCGACCTGCAGGCCACGGAGCGGGCGTTCGCCTCCCATCCCGCGGCGTACGTGCTGTGCAACCCGCACAACCCGGTCGGCCTGGTGCACACCGCCGACGAGCTGGCAGCCCTGGTCCGGCTGGCCCGGCTCTACGGCGTCAAGATCATCAGTGATGAGATCCACGCGCCGCTGACGTTGCCGGGCGCGTCGTACACCCCGCTGCTGTCCCTGCCCGGTGCGGGTGACGTGGCGGTCAGCGTGGTGTCGGCCAGCAAGGGCTTCAACCTCGCGGGGCTCAAGTGCGCCGCGGTGGTGACCGGCTCGGCCCGGATGGCCGGCGTCGTGCAGGAGTTCCCGCCGGACTCCCGCTGGCGCACCGGGCACCTGGGCGTGATCGCGACGGTGGCCGCCTTCCGCGACGGGCGCCCGTGGCTCGACCGGCTGGTGGCGACCCTGGACGCGCGCCGCACCCAGCTCGGCGAGCTGCTCCGCGACCGGCTCCCGGCGGTCTCCTGGCAGCCGCCGCAGGCGACCTTCCTGGCCTGGCTGGACTGCTCCAAGCTGGGCGCCGACGACGAGCCGCAGGCGCTGTTCCTGGACCGGGCGAGGGTCGCGCTCGAGCCGGGCACCCGCTTCGGCGCGGCCGGCGCCGGTTTCGCCCGGCTGAACTTCGCCACCGGGGCGGATGTGCTGGATGAGGCGACGGCGCGCATGGCGGCCGCTTGCGCGGGGTAGGCGACGAAGAGACCGTCGCGGCAGTACGGTTGTACTGTTCGCGTCCATCGGCGTCCGGGGGTGTGCAGGTGTCGTCCGGCTCCGACCCGCATCTGATGGCCCTGCTGCGCGCGATCCGGCTGCGGGCGGCCGCGCCGGAGGCGTTCGCCGCGGGCGAGGCGGATGTCGAGGCCGCCTTGGGTACGCCCACGGCGCCGCCCGCCACCCCGAGGCCGTCGTCGGCCACCCCGATGCCGGGCCCGCCGCACGCCGCGCTGCCGCCGGCCGCCGTCCGCCTGGGTCTGCCCGCCGCGCCGGCCTCGCCCGAGCCGGCCGATCCTGCATCAGGGCGGGCGCCCGAGCCCGCTCCGGACGCGCCGCCCGAGCGCCCCGTCAACGCGGACCCGTTCGCCCAGTCGACGCAGACGCCGGCCTACCTCCCTAGTCCCGCGGCTAGTCCCGCGCCCCTCGGCCCGGGCCCCGCCACTCCCGGTGCGATGCCGCCGCCGAGCCCGTCGGGGCCCGCGCCGGGTCCCGGCGTACCCGCGCCGTCGCCGGCGGGCCCGGCGCTCGTGCCCGGGCCGGACACGTTCTCGCCGTCGCCGCCGCCCACTCCGCATCCGGCCACCGACGGGCCACGCCCGCCGGGGCTGCCGCTCCC
>NZ_JBFAZH010000411.1:0-6098 GCF_040681735.1 Actinoplanes sp. NPDC051633
GGGTTCGCGAACACCTGTTGGCGTTCGGTCCGGGCGCTGAGCACCTCCACCCGCCGGCCGCTCTCCTTCGCGGCGGCCGTGGCCGCGTCCTGCGGTGACCGGCCGCCGACCGGCGCCGTGGGTGGCGCCGCCCGCGCCGGATCGACGAGCTCGACCCCTGCCACGGCAAGTGCCACGATGGACAGACCGGCCAGCCACGATCGCCAACGGCGCATGACGCATTCCTCCCCCGCAGACACCGCTCCCCCGCGGGAAGCGCGCGCCGGAGATGCTTCCAGCGGCCGCCTTCACCTCTGCTTCACCGCAGGCGCCGGCCGAAGCGAACGTCGTGAGTGGACGCGATACTCGCCGCATTCAGACCGGCTTCGTCGGGTGGACCGTCACACCACCGTGGTCGTCAGCTCGCGCAATTTGATCCGGACGCGGTCGGCGTCCGGCTCGCCCAGTTGGTCCAGCACGGCCAGTGCCTCCTGCCACGACCGCCGAGCCGCGTCCCGCGCACCGGACGCGTGCAGCGTGTCGCCGAGGTGTGTGAGGGTGTTCGCCTCGCCGTACCGATGCCCCAGCTCCCGCCGCAGGCGCAGGGCCGTCTCGTAACACGCGACGGCCTGCCGGTGATCACCCAGGTGGTGGTGGGCGTAGCCCAGGTTGTCCCAGGTGGCCGCCTCGGCCACCCGGTCGCCGACGCCGTCCAGCAGGGCCAGCGCCAGCCGGTTGAAGCGCAGTGCGAGCCGGTGCCGGCCCACCTGGCTGTGACACCAGCCCACGCTGCCGACCGCCCGGGCGCGCTGGGCCCGGTTGCCCTCCGGCGGGTAGAGCACGAGGGCCCGCTCGGCGTGCCACAGCGCGCCCGTCCGGTCGCCCTGGCGTTCCAGCAGGTACGACAGCCCGTGATGGGCCCGGGCCTGGCCGGCCCGGTCGTCGAGCCGCTCGTACACCTCGAGGGCCTGTCGCAGATGCAGGTGCGCCTCGTCGTTGCGCGCCAGGCGCGTGTACGCATAGCCGAGGCCGCGATGGGCGCGGGCCTGCTCGGCGATGTTGCCCAGCCGCCGGGCGGCCGTGAGCGCGATCGTCAGGCAGGCGGCGCGGTCCGGCCACAGGCCGCGCCACTGCTGGAAGTCGGCGAGTGTCCACGCCAGCTGCCAGGCATGGGTCTCGAAACCGCCGCGGCCCGCCCGTTCGACGGCGGCCAGCAGCCCGTCGTGCTCACGGGCGAACCAGGCCAGGGCGTCCTCGCGATCGGTCGGAACCCGCACCGCTGCCGCCGGATCCGGCGGGGTGAGCTCGATGGCGTCCCGCAACGGCTCGAGGACCATGGCCGCGGCGTGCGCCGAGTGCAGATAGTGATCGAGGACGCGCCGCAGGCCGCCGCGCCGCTCGGCCGGGTCGTGCCCGTCCGCCAGCTCGGTGGCGTAGACGCGCAGGAGGTCGTGCACGGTCCACCGGCCGGGCACGTGTTCGACCACCAGGTGCGCGTCAGCGAGCTCCCTGAGCAGCGGCAGCAGGTCGGGCGGCGCGACTCCCGCCAGGGCGGCCAGCGTCTCGGTCGACATGTCCGGTCCCGGGTGCACGCCGCACAGACGGAACAATCGCGCCGCCGGCTCGCCGAGCTTCCGGTACGACCAGGAGAAGACGGCACGCACATCGGTCGCCGCGTCCGAGCCGGAGAACTCGTCGAGCCGTTCCCGTGCGGCCCGCAGTTGCGCGGCCAGCCGGCCCAGGCGAAGGCCGGGACGCTGCGAGGCGCGGGCGGTCGCGATCGAGAGCGCCAGCGGCAGGCGGGCACACCGGTCGACGATCTCGGCCACGGCGGCGGGATCCGCCTCGACCCGCCGCTCCCCGAGTCGCCGCACCATCAGTTCGCGGCTCTCGGCGGCAGTGAACCGGTCCAGTTCCAGGCTCTGCGCGCCGCCGGCCGCGATCAGGCCGGTCAGCGGATCGCGGCTGGTGACGATCACCGCAGGTCCGGAGCCGCCGGGCAGCAGCGGCCGCACCTGATCCGCGGCGGCGGCGTTGTCGACCACCACGAGCACCCGCCGCCCGTCGAGCAGCGACCGGTACAACGCACTGCGGCCGTCCGGGTCGGACGGTATCGACGCGTCCGGCACGCCCAGTCCGCGCAGGAACAGCGTCAGCGCCTGGCCGGCGGACAGGGGCGGGCGATGGTCGTAACCGCGGAGATCGGCCCACAACTGACCGTCCGGGAACCGGTGCGCCACGCGGCGGGCCCAGTGCAGGGCCAGCGCGGTCTTACCGACACCGGCCGTACCCGAGATCACCATGATCGTCGGCGCGCCGGCACCGTCCCACTCGTCCGGAGCGAGCAGGGTGTCGAGCCGGCTCACCTCGCCGGTCCGGCCGGCGAAGGAGGGCACCGCCGCGGGCAGCTGTCGCGGAACGGCGGGCAGCAGCACCGACCCGGTGTCTGGCGATCGCAGGCCGCCGAGCACAGTGGCATGCGTCCGGCGGAGTTCCTCGCCGGGCTCGATGCCGAGCTCGTCGATCAGATGCCGGCGCGCGGCGTGGTAGGCGGCCAGCGCGTCGGCGCGGCGGCCGGCACGGTGCAGCGCGGTCATCAGCTGGGCCCAGAAACGTTCCCGCAGTGGGTGTTCGGCGGTGGCATCGATCAGTTCGGCCACGATCCGGTCGTGCCGGCCCAGGCGCAGGTCCGCGTCGAACCGGCGCTCCAGGACGTGCAGGCGCCGCTCCTGCAGCTGCGTGAGCCGGTGCCGCAGGTGTTCGAAGGACAGGTCGGCCAGAGGCTCGCCTCGCCACTCGATCAGCGCCGCCCGCAACGCCTCCGCCTCGGCAACGGCGTCGGAGCGTTCCGCGGCTCGGTCGGCCTCGCGGAGCCGGCGCTCGAAGCGCCCCAGATCGATCTGATCGGCCGGCACCTCGACCAGGTAACTCTCCGGCCGCGTCCGGATCAGTCCCGGACAACCGGCCGCCTCCAGCACCGCGCGGAGTCGCACAACGGCGACCTGGGTGGCGCGACGCGGATTGGCCGGCTGGTCGGCACCCCACAAGGCGCCGGCGAGATCCCCGACGGTGACCGGCCGCGAGGCGTTCAGCAGCAGCGCGGCGAGCAGGACGCGAAGCTTCGGCGAGGTGACCGGTACGAGCCGGTCCCGCACCCGCACCTCGAACGGGCCGAGCAGGCGGAACTCGACGTCCGGATCCTTCGGCCGCGCAGCTCGCGCGGCCTCCATCGTTACCGCACTCAAAGTCGCTCCCCCACGTCACAGCAACTTGCCCAGCGATCCACGCTAGGCGTCGAACGGTGCGCTCCACAGTGCCAAACGGCGCGAAATCTGCTAGACCAAGTCGACGTGGAACTCTTCCTGGATCCGGACGACTCCCGGCCGCTGTCCACGCAGCTCTACGAGCAGCTGCGCACCGCGATCGTGGAGGGCCGGCTGGAGCCGGGTGCCCGGCTCACCCCGTCCCGCACCGCGGCCGCCGACCTGGGCGTCGCACGCGCCACGGTCACGGACGCCTACGGCCGGCTCAGCGCCGAGGGCTACGTCGAGGGACGGTCCGGCGGTGGCAGTGTGGTGAGCGCGGCGCCGGCGCACGTTCGGACCCGTGTCTCGGTCCCTGCCCTGGCACCGACCGAGCGGGCGGCCGCGATCGCGGCCTACGATCCGGCGCCCGGCGCCCGGGCCGCGTTCGACTTCCGCCCGGGCCGCCTCGATCCCGCCTTGTTCCCGGTGGCGGCCTGGCGCCGCTGTGTCGTGCGCACGCTGGACCGGGCGCCCGGGCAGTACGAGGACCCGGCCGGGACACCGGAGCTGCGGGAGACGCTCGCGCACTGGGTGGCCCGCTCGCGCGGGGTGTCGGCCACCGCCGAGGAAACCTTCGTCACCTCGGGCGCCGGGCACGCCGTCGACCTGATCGCACGGGTCCTGGCGGAGCCCGGGACGACCGTCGCCGTGGAGGAGCCCGGATATCCCCCGGTGGTCGCGGTGCTGCGCAGCCACGGCTTGCGGGTGGTCGGTGTGCCGGTCGACGATCACGGCATCGTGGTCGAGGCCATCCCGGCGGAGTCGCGGATCGTCTACGTCACCCCGTCCCACCAGTACCCGCTGGGCATGGTCATGGCCCGGCGCCGACGGCTGGAGCTGCTGGACTGGGCGGCCCGGGCCGGCGCGGCCGTCATCGAGGACGACTACGACAGCGAGTTCCGGCACACCGTCCGGCCGCTGGAACCCATGCAGCGCCTCGATCGGGACGGCCGCGTGATCTACGTCGGCACGTTCAGCAAGAGTCTGTCCCCGGCCCTGCGGATCGGTTTCCTGGTCGCCCCCGCCACGCTGATTCCCGCCTTGCGCGCCGTCCGGCAGGCCGTCGACTGGTGTCCCCCGCCGGCGACCCAGCAGGCGCTCACCCACTTCATCGCCGACGGCCATCTCGACCGGCACCTGCGGCGCAGCCGGCGACGGTACACCGACCGGCATCGGCTGATGCGGGAAGCGCTGGACCGGTTCCTGCCCTCCGGCTATCACGTGCTGCCCGCCGAGGCCGGGCTGCACCTCACCGTGACCGGGCCGGCCGACGCCGCCGACGCCGAGCTGTGGCCGGCCCTGCGGCAACAGGGCCTGCAGGTGTCCTCGCTGCGCTACACCTACGCTTTCGACGAGCCGCGGTCCGGGTTCCTGCTCGGCTTCGCGGCCCTGCCGGAGCAGTCGGTCGGTCCGGCGGTGCGCGGCTTGAGCGCCGCCCTCGCAGCCTCTGCCCATCACCGCTGAAGGGCCGCATCAGACTCCCTCTCGCAGGTTGAGCAGTTGCTGCGCATGTCCGGGAAGTTCGACCGCGGCAAGGCCGGAGATGATGTCCCGCAGCGCCAGCGGCTGATCGACCAGGACCTCGCCGTGCGAGATCAGCAGCGTTGGGATCAGCGTGCCGAGCTCGGCCTCGCTCAGGGCCGGTACCAGCGCGCAGAGTGCGTCGCCCTGGCGGCGGATGCGCTCGAGCAGGCCCGTTCGTCCGCCGGTGAGGCCGATGACGCGCTCGATCGTCCAGGTGTCGGAGGCGATCCGGTTGTCATAGGTCACGACCGCTCCCGAGACCACCGCGGAGACGGCCTCGATGGTCGCGGCGTTGACGAGTACGACGTGAGCCAGGACCTGGTCGGCGCTCCACTCGTCCCGCCGCCCCGGGCCAGCGCCGGCCGCGGTGGCAGCCGCCGCGTCGAGCAGGGTGCGGAAGCCGTTCCGGAGCGCGGCGATGTCCATGATGATCTTCCCTCTTCCGGTGGGGTCAGTGGCTGATCAGGACCAGCCGGACGGCGACGGTGGCCAGCACCACGCCGGTGATCTGCTCGATCCGCGCCACCACGCGCGGACGCCGCAGCCAGCGGCCGAACCGCTCGATCGCGGCGATGTACGTGCCGAACCACGCCAGGTAGAGCACGGCGAAGATCCCGGAGAGCAGCAGCGCCTCGGCCCGCGGTGAGCCGCTGTCCGCGCTGAGGAACTGGGGCAGGAACGTGACGAAGAACAGCGCCACCTTCGGGTTGAGCGCGTTGGACAGGAAGCCCTGCCGCAGGTACGCCGCCCCGCGTCGCGGAGCCACGGGCGCCTCGTCGGCCGCCGGCGTGTGCGGTGAACGCACCGCCGACCACAGCATCCGGGCGGCGAGCCACAACAGGTACGCCGCGCCGACGATCTTCAGCACCGTGAACGCCGTTGCCGATGCGAGCAGCAGCGCCGAGAGCCCGACCGCGGCGGTGCCCGCGTGCACGGCCACCCCGAGCACGCCGCCGAGCAGGGTCAGCAGTCCGCCGCGCCGGCCGCCGACCAGTGCGTTGCGGGTGATCAGGGCCTGGTCCGGGCCCGGCAGCATGATGAGCACCAGTGCCGCGAGGGCGAAGCTCGTCATCGCCGTCTCCTCTCCTGGAAGTCTGGAGTTGACGATGCCGGACCCCGATCCATAGGTCCAATGCCAATTCCGGCATCCATCCATGCCAAGAATTTATGATTGCGGCCCGAGGCGTGGTCGTCAGCCGGCGACCGCCAGCACGACGGCTCCGGTGCCCAGCGGGACGTCGAGCAGCATGCAGAACTCGGCCAGCGAGCGCGAGACGACCCGGTTCCGCC
>NZ_JBFAZH010000412.1:0-6090 GCF_040681735.1 Actinoplanes sp. NPDC051633
GCCCGGAGGACGCGTCGACTCCACGCGGGACGGTGCGGCCGTTGAGCACGATCTGGTTGTTGCGGTCGCGCAACTCCCAGCGCATCGGGGTGGTCGCATCGGTGACCAGGGTGGCCCTCTTCGGCCCGGCCGGGAGGTAGGCGACCTGGTTGACCCGGACGCGCGGGCCGGTCTCCGGCTCGTAGGGGCCGGGCGGCGCGACGCCGCCGACCAGCGAGACGTCGTCCAGGCAGAAGCGGAACGCCTCCTCGCCGCCGCCGAGCTGGAACGAGACCTGACCCTGGTCGGTGCTGGTGGAGGCGGTGAAGGTGTACGTGTACGCCGCACCCGAGGCGGTCAGCGCCGGCGACGCCTCGAAGTAGGTGGGGTACGGCGGGACGGAGAGCCCGACCACGGCGCCGACGTTGTGCCCCTCCGGATCCCCGGCGGCCCAGAAGGACAGCCGGTACGACTCACCGGCGACCAGATCGATGCCGTTCTGCCCGATCGCGAGGTTCCAGCGGTTCGGCGTGCCACCGGCGACGGTGACGCAGGCGCGTCCGCTCTCCAGGCTGATCGGCATGCCCGGGCTGGACCACCACGGGTCGGTGGTGCCGTCGAAGCCACCGTTGACGACCTGCTCGACCTCGTCGGCGAGCGCGGGAGACGCGGGCACCGTCAGCCCGGCGCCGATCAGGACGAGGACCAGGCCCACCCGGAGAGACATGGACACATGTTGATGCGCGCGTAACGCGCTGTCAACGTGCGGCTGCGTCAAGTGCGCGCGCGTGGGCGACAGCCGCCCGCAGCGACGTCACGACGGGTGCGGGAAGCCCGGCGAAGTGGTCGCGGGCGTGCAGCGCGTCCGGGCCCGAGTGGTAGACGACGCAGGTGACGCCGGACGACCTGGCGGCGTGCACATCGTCGACGCTGTCCCCCACCAGCAGCACGCGACCCGGATCGAGGCGCTGCCGTTCGAGGTGGCGCACCAGGTGCGGCGCCTTGCGGGCCAGATCCGATCCGGCGGTCCCGTCGATCCGGGTGAGGAGGTGGCCGATGCCGGCGGTTTCGACGAGGGGCAGCAACTGGTCCTGTGGATACATCGACAACAGCGACTGCGTGCGGCCGGTGGCCGCCCATTCGGTGAGCGCGGTCGCGGCGTCCGAGGTGAGTGCGATGGTCGCGCGATGACGCGTGTACGCGACGCGGAAGCACTCCTCCAGGCGAAGCTGCTCCTCGTCGCTCAGGGCGCGGCCGGCGAGCCGCTCGTAGAAGGCCGGGATCGGCTGGGTGTGATGCCGCTGGTAGTCGGCGCCGGTGATCGGGGTCAGGCCGCAGGTCCGGAACGCCTCGACGGTGGCGTCGATGAGCGCGCGGCCGTCGGCGAAGAGCGTGCCGTTCCAGTCCCACACGATGTGCTCGATCATGGTGTTCTCCTGGTTGCGGGGAGCATGACGGCCACCGCCAGGGCCGCCGCCACGGGTGCGACGGCGAAGCCGTAACGCGGCTCCACAGTGGTCAGTGGGCCGGTGAGGGCCGCACCGGTGGCACTGCCGACGGCGAACGCCGTGGCGATCCAGGCGAACGCCTCGGCGGCGGTGCCCCCCGGAGCCAGCCGGTCGGCCAGCAGGAACGCCACCGTCAGCACCGGTGGCAGTGCCAGGCCGCTCACCACCATGAGGACGGCCATCGCCCCCGGTGCGGGCGTGCTGATCAGCGGCACGAAGCCGAGGGCCAGGACGGCAGAGAGTTGGGTGAGGCGTGCGCCACCGCCCGGCCGGGCGCGGGTGTAGAGCAGGCCCCCGGTCAAGGCCCCCGCCGCCTGCGCCGCGATCAGCCAGGCCGCGATCGACCGGTCGGCCGCGACTTCGGCGTATCCGGTGAGCGCCACCGGGATGCTGCCGACTGCGGCGCCGACACAGACCATCCCGCCGATCAGGGCGGCGAACCGCGGGACCCGCAGCGGGCCGGCCCAATGCCACTGCACGCGCGCGCCGCGCCATCGGCGGACCGGTGCCGCGGACGCGAAGTACAGCGCTCCGGCCAGCTGCAGGCCGGCCGCGGTCAGCACTGCCGTGCTCGGACCGGCGATCGCCGCGGCGGCCAGGCTGATCACCGGCCCGGCCACGAAGATCAGCTCCTGCAGCGCGACGTCCAGCGCGTACGCGGCGCTGACCGTGTCCGCCGGAACCAGCCCCGGCCACAACACCCGGAGGCACGCCTCCAGCGGTGGCGTGCCGAGCCCGGCGAGGGCCGCACCGATCAGCGCCCCCATCGGCCGGCCGCCGCTGAGAGCGACCGTGAGGAAGCCTGCGGTGGAGAGCGCCACCGAACCGTGCAGCACCGGCCGCTGCGACCAGCGGTCGACCCCGCGGGCCAGTAGCGGCGTCCCGGCCGCCATGCCCGCGGTGTACGCGGCCACGACCAGGCCGGCCATCGTCAGCGACGACGACTGACGGGCGAACAACAGCAACGCGATCGGCGCCGAGCCGAGCGGCAACCGGCCGACCTGGCCGGCGAAGAGGAGACGGGGCACCCACGGTGCGCGCAGCACCGCCCGCGCCCCGCGAGAAGCGGGAACAGCAGACATGAGACGTCGCTCCCATACGACGTGGCTGACGATGGACATGTCGCGCCGGGCGCACAGCACCAGCGCCGGGGCATGTCAGGGAGCGAAGTCGCCGCGCTCGTGGTCGTTGCCGTAGAGCGGCAGATCAGGGGTCACCCAGCAGCCGTACGCCGCAGCGACGGCCGCCAGCATCGGCACCCCGTTCATGGTTCAGATCGTAAACCCACCGTGGCGTTCACGGTGGCCCGGTGATGAACGGGGCGTCCGCACCGGCTCGCGGCGGCCTGGCGACGGTCGGACGTGGCGCTGCCGACTACCATCGGCGCGACCACGCGGAACGGGGGTACGTCGATATGTCCACGTCGTTGTCGGGAGCTCGCATCGTCGCGGTCGGTGGGGCGCTGGCCGCCCTGCTGACACTGCCGCTGCCGTGGGCCGCCCAGGAGCACGAGACCGGCCTGCCCGACAACATCGGCACCGTGGACGCCGTCGGCCCGCACTGGTCGGGCTGGGGCCTCAGCGGGGCCGGTTGGCTCAACAGTCACCGGCCGCTGCCCCTCCTGGTCGTCGTGCTGGTCGCGCTCGGCACGCTGGCGTTGTTCGCGCTGTCCTGGATGGCGGCCGAGCGCGACGAGGCGGGCCGGCTCACGGTGAGCGCCCTGGCCGTCGGCGTGGCGCTGGCGGTCGCGGGCTTCCCGCTGCTCAACGCGATCCAGGACGACAGCGTCGACGGGCGGTTCGTCTCGGCCGAGTTCGGCTTCGTGCTGTGGCGCGTCGCGGTGCTGCTCACGCTCGCCGGCCTCGCCCGGGCCCGCATCTTGCAGGAGCAGCGCACGCGTGCCCTGCGGGACGCCGTCTGAGGCGTCAGCCGACCACCGACGGGAAGAGCCGCACCGCGGCGTCGCGGGCGAGCAGGAAGCCGACGATGCCGACGACCCACGACAGCGCGTTGCTGCGGGCCAGCCAGTCGCCGACCCGGGTCAGCAGCGGCGTGATGCGGTCGCCGGCGGTCAGGCGCGCCGTCAGCAGGAGCAGCGCGGGCAGGATCATCAGCAGGCAGTATCCCGCCATCACCAGCACGATCGGACCGGCCGCCAGCTTCGACGTGGTCAGCAGGCCGATTGCCGCCAGGTAGGGCAGCATCGTCGTGACCTCCGCGGCGGCCGCGGCCAGCGCCAGCCCGGCCAGCCCGCCGGCGCCGCCGTCGGTCAGGGCACGCTCCCGCCAGCGGGTCAGCCGGCCGCCGCCGGAGGCGCGCTTGTGCTTGCGGTCCAGCCGGAAGCTCAGGAAGAACAGCGCCACGCCGAGGACGAGTTGCGCCCACGACGCCGGTCGGGTGTCGAGAACCCGGCTGATCTGCGGCAGGAAGGCGTCGGCGCCGAGCGCGATGGCCACCCCGACCACGAGGTAGAAGGCGGCGACCGTGCCGAGGAAGACCAGGATGCGTCCGGCGCGGATCCCGCCGGGGTGCATCAGCAGCCAGATGGGGATCAACAGGGTTCCGAAGCTGGTCGAGTCGATCAGCGCCAGGACGGCCAGGGAACCCAACAGAGCGATGTCCATGCCGGCCACCCTCGCGCGCGGCTGGCGTGCGCCGCGTCGGCCGAAAGATGTCCGGGTCTTGGCCGCGTACATCTTTGGTCGGACGCCGCCGGAGGGACTCCGTGATGGTATGGGGAGGTGGAAGCGATACGAGCGCTGTGGCGGAGCAGCCCGTCGTTCCAGGACAGGGTTACCGCCGCGGCGACCTTCGCGGCCGGTCTGGCGTTCAACATCGTCGGTCTGACCGATGTCTGGGTCGACCCGGGCATCGACCGCCTCGCCGGCGCGCCCGCGTGGTGGCACACCGTCCCATTGGTCGTCGGCTGTCTCGCCATGCTCGGCAAACGCCGACATCCGATGCTCGCGCTCGGGGTGGGCGTCGTGGCCGCCCTGGCCGACCTCGCGCTCGGCGGCAGCATCGCGCTCGTCCTGGTCCTGTTCGATCTGATCTTCTCGGCCGGCCAGTTCGCCTCGGACCGGGCCCGGGCCGCCGTCACGACCGCGGTCTTCGTCATCATCGGCACCGCGACCGTGGTCGGTGGCCTGGCCGCCGGCGAATTCCGCATCGCCGTCTTCATCGGCCTTCAGTTGACCACCCTGCTGTTCGTGCCGCTCTGGTGGTCGGCCAACCTGCGCACGCAACGGAAGCTGGGCGAGCTCGCCGCCGAGCGGTCCGCCCGGGAGGCGGTGCTTGCCGAGCGTGCCGCGATGGCCCGGGACCTGCACGACGTCATCGCGGCCCACCTGTCCACGACCGCGATGCACTCCGGCGGTGTCCTCGCGCTCCCGCCGGACACCGAGCGGGACCGGACGGCGTTGGGCGCCGTCCGCGCCAGCAGCCTGGCCGCGCTGGAGGAGATGCGGTCGATGATCATGTTGCTGCGGGCCGCCGACGACCCCGTCGTGCCGGGCGGCCTGGATCGCCTGCCGCAGCTGGTGGAGGCGGCCGGCCTCCCGGTGGACAGCCACCTGGAGGACGTCGAGGGCGTTCCCGTCGTGGTCGGTCAGACCGTCTACCGGATCGTGCGTGAGGCGCTGACCAACGTACGCAAACACGCCCCGGACGCGCGCGTACACCTCGAATTGACCCGGGCCGGCGAACAGCTGACCGTGACCGTCACGAACACCCTGACCCACGTGGCCGATCTCGGCCACGACGCGCTCAGCGCGGGCACCGGCCTGCCGTCGATGCGCGAACGGGCCACGCTGCTCGGTGGCGAGGTGACCGCGGGACGCGACGGCGACCTCTGGCGAGTCCACGCCACGCTGCCCCTGCGCCAGGAGGTCCGGTCGTGACGATCCGCGTGCTGCTCGCCGACGACCACGCCGCGATCCGGGCCGGGCTGCGGCTGATGCTGGAGCAGGCGCCCGACATCGCCGTGGTGGGCGAGGCGGCCGACGGCGCCGTCGCGATGCGTCAGGCGACCGCCTTGCGGCCGGACGTGGTGCTCATGGACGTGCGGATGCCCGGCACCGACGGCATCAGCGCGACCCGGGAAATCACCTCCGCGGGCCTGGCCGAGGTGTTGATCCTGACGACCTTCGACATCGACGAGTACGTCTTCGGCGCGCTCCGGGCGGGCGCGGCCGGCTTCCTGCTGAAGTCGGTGGAGCCGGGGGATCTGGTGGACGCCGTCCGGCACGTCGCGGCCGGGGACGGCGTGCTCGCGCCCGAGGTGACCCGCCGGCTGCTCACCGCCTTCGTCGCGGCCGGGCCCGCGCCCGCGTCGACGACGGCATCTCCCGCCCTCGGCACTCTCACCGGCCGCGAACGCGAGATCCTCGCCGCCCTCGGCCGCGGACTGTCCAATGCGGACCTCGCCGCGTCCCTGGGAATCAGCGAGGCGACCGCGAAGACGCACGTCTCCCGGGTGCTGGCCAAGCTCGGCTGCAACTCACGGGTGCAGGCCGCGATCCTGGCGAAGGAGGCGGGCCTCGCCTGACCGGCCGGGGCGGGGACGCCGGCCCGCCCGGGACCTCAGGGGGTGGGAGACCCCGCG
>NZ_JBFAZH010000413.1:0-6077 GCF_040681735.1 Actinoplanes sp. NPDC051633
CTCCCAGCCGGTGGTCACCAGGGTTCTGCCGTCGGGGCTGAACGCTACCGCGAGCACCAGCTGCGCATGTTCGAACTTTGCGAGCCGGCGACCGTCGGCCGGGTTCCACAGGCTCGCGTACCCGTCTTCGCCGGCGGTGGCCAGGGTGGACCCGTCGGGGCTGAACGCCACCGAGTTCACGACGCCGGCGTGGCCCTTGATTTTCGGGCCCCGCCGCCCGCTGGGGATGTCCCACAACTGGATGACTCCGTTGCTGTCGGCGGTGGCCAGGGTGTGTCCGTCGGGACTGAAGGCCAGACAATTAGCCTCGAACGACAATGCCTTTGGGTCGCTGCGTGTAGCGAGATCCCACAGTCGCGTCTGCTTGCCCGCGGTCGCGAGCAGTCGCCCGTCCCGGCTATATGCCGATCTGCTCTCTTCGCCCTCGTTGCTGAACGAATGGGTCTCGTCTCCGCTGAGCGGATCGAAGAACCGGACCACGCCATCCGTTCCCCCGGTGACCATGGAACGGCCGTCCGGACTGAACGCCACCGAGGAGAGACGGCCTTTATTCCCGGGCTTGGTGAAACGCGGTTGAATGGCCGTCAGGTCCCACAGCCTGGCGCCGTCGTTGCCGCCGGTGGCCAGAAGGTCGCCGTCGCGGTTGAACGCCATTCTGTTCACGCTGCCGCCGGGTAGCGTGCCGCGCGGCTCACCGCTGCTCATGTCCCAAAGCCGGACCCCGCCATCCGCGCCGCCGGTGGCAAGCATGGTTCCGTCGCGGTTGAACGCGAGCTCGTTCACGCCGTCAAGGTGCCCGCTGAGGGTGTGGCGGGGCTGCCATCTCCTGGTGTCCCACAGCCGGGCCGTGCGGTCGTCGCCGCCGGTGACGAGGGTGCGCCCGTCCGGGCTGAACGCCAACACATAGACAGCGGCGGTGTGCCCGGACAATCTCCGCGGTCGGCTCCAGGTCCGGGTGTCCCATATCTGGACAGTTCGGTCTTCTCCCGCGGTCGCGGCAGTCCGTCCATCGGGGCTGAACGCCACCCAGTTGACGATGTCGGAATGTGTTTTTGGGTTTTTGTGGAGGCTACCGGTGGAGGTCTCCCACACAGACAAGGTGCCGTCCTGAGCGCCGGCTGCGATGGTACGACTGTCCGGGCTGAAGGCCAGCGAGTAGTACTCCGAGAAGATCACCCGCATCGGCGCCCGGGAGTTCCCGGTCCGCACGTCCCAGAGCCGGATCGTGTTGTCCTCGCTCGCGCTGGCCAAGGTGAAACCGTCCGGGCTGAACACCGCCTTTGTCACCGGCTTGCCGTGGCCTTCGAGCACCAACGGGGCTCGCCGGCCGGTCATGTCCCACAGTCGAAGGGTGTGGTCCGCACCGGCGCTGGCCAGGAGGCGACCGTCGGGGCTGAAGGCCACGAAGTTCACTGTGCCGGTATGGCCCGTCAGCGTCGCGTGCTGGTGACCGTCGGGTATCTCCCACAGCCGAACCGGGCCGCGTCCGCTTCCTGCGGCCAGTAGGGTTCCGTCCGGGCTGAAGGATACCGTCGGCTCGTCTTCGACCACGGTGTTCAGCCGGCGCCGGAGTGGGGACGCGGCCGCTGTGAAGACGGTTCCCTTGGCTTCGCCAGTGGGGCTGACTCGGTAGGCCTGCACGGCCAGCAGCGCGGCCAAGTCAGGGTCGTCGCTCTGGACGGCGGTGGACTGCGCGGCGAGCTGGCGGGACAGGGCGATCCGTTGCGCCCCGACCGCGTCGCGCCGCTCGACGAAGGCCAGCCCGGTCGCGATCAATGCCGCCATGAGCAGCGTGGCCAGCACCGCCTGCACCGCCCGGGCGCGCCGGACTCCGGTCACCTGCCGGCGCCGCGACGCTTTAAGAAACTTGGCCACCTGCTCGGGCAGGCCACGTCGCGTCGACCAGTCGTTGCCCTCGGCCAGCTCGCTGCCGCTGAGCAGGTCGCCGGGATCGCGGTGCGGTGCCCAGCGGGCCTCGCGCTCGCCGGCGCGGCGCAGCCAGTCCTGGAAGCGGTGGTCCTGGCCTACCCAGTCCCGCAGCGCGGCCCAGTCGCGGATCAGCGCCTCGTGGACAAGCTCCGCGACCGGCACACCCGGCTGATCGCCGGCTTGGCGCATCGTGCGGGTGGTCACGATCCGCTGATCGATCAACATGGCCAGGACCTCGTCGCAGCCATCCCCGGCGAGCTCGCGCAAGGTGGTCACAGGCAGTTGCTGGCGTACGGCGGGGATGTGACGCGCATCGTCGGCGGGACGCACCAGAGCGGTGAGGATCTGCTGCGCGACGGTGTGGTGTTCGGCCGGCAGCCGTTCGATCGCGGTGTCGCACCAGGTGGTGAGCGCCCCGGCGATGCCGCCGACCCGCTGATACGCCTCGTGCGTCAGCGTTGTGTCTTGCCGGCGATGCCAAAGCTGCCGCAGGGCGAGTTCGAGCAGCGGAAGCGCAGTGATCGGTGCGTGCCGGGCCAGCTCGTCCGATGCGTCCGCGGCCAGCATGTCGGCGGTGATCCGCTCAGGCAGTCCGGCCTCGAAATCCAGGCCGACTGCCTCGGCCGGACGGACGATGATCTCTCGCAGGTCGTCGGTGTTCAACGTGGCCGGCACGTTGAGCAAACCCGGGAGCAGGCCGTTCAGCAGGTCCGGGGCCAGCGCGGCCAGTCGCGGATAGAAATCGTCGCGGAGCACCAGGACCAGACTCAGCCCGGCAGCGCCCACGGCTTCAGCCAGATCGTCGAGGGCGCTCAGCTGGGCCGCGGCTTGCTCGTCGTCGACGCCAGGAGTCAGCATCTCCTCGAACTGATCGAGCACCAACACCAGCCGATCGGGCGATGGCTCCTCGGCCAGCCGGGCTGCAACCGCCGCCGCGATCCCTTTCTCACTCGCCTCGGGCAGCCCAGCCCTGACCAGCTCGCTCGGCAGGTCCTTACCCGGCCTCGCAAGGACCGTCAGCCACCGGTCGCTGCCGGGCAGCTGACCGTCGGCCAGCGCGGGCAGCACGCCCGCCTGCACCAGCGACGACTTGCCCGCGCCCGACGGTCCGAGCAGGACCAACCCTTTCCGGTACGCGGCGAGCCCCGTCAGCACGTCCTGCACTGCGGCGCCCCGCCCGTGGAACCACTGAGCGTGCTCGGCGGTGAAGGACTCCAGCCCCCGGTACGGGCACACGTCCGTGCGAACCGTCCGCCGGCGGCCGGCCCGCGCCGCGGCGACCTCCCGGGCCATCTGCCCGTGCCATTCACGCCACGGGCGCAGGTCCGGCTCGTCCGAGCCACCGGTGTGCAGCGCACACGCCCGCACGAACGCCTCCACGAACTCCCACGGCGCCGCCGAGCGACCCGCGAGCTTGTCCTGGATGGTGCCGCGACTGTACGGCGTACCGGCCCTATCGGTGAGCCGCACCAAATCCCGCACCGATGGGCCGCCCGATCTCACCTGCAACGCCCGCAACCGGGCGGCGAAGACCCGGACCGGGTCCTCCGGGTTCCCAGTCTCTGCCGTGACCTCGAAATCCATAACAGAGGCCCCCTTCGGCGCCGCCACGCCGTCCGCGGATCGTCCGGGAACATCGCCGGACACCGTCCCGGACAGCTGCCATGAGTCCAGCCCGCCCCCGATCGGCCCGAACTCCATCCTGGCAGGGCCGCCACCCAGTGACCCCACGGTCGAGGTCGGAATCTAGACACACCACCGCACCGAAGGACATTCCCGTGACGGTTCAGAACACCTATCCGACGCCGGCCCCCGCCGACGCCCGCCAGCTGACCATCGACCTCGATCTTGACCATGCACAAAACCACTCGAGCCCCGAACGGTCGCACCACTGGCGACGGATCACGCGCAACCCGCTCCAGACCGCAGCCGTCATCGCCGGCGCGGCACTGCTGCTCGCCTCACACGCCATCGGCGGCGGCACCGCCAAACAGGCCCCCGCGGCCGCCGCCCCGATCCCCGCCAACCAAACGACCACTGCACAGCCGCACGCCCGGCTGATCGTGCCCGAAACCGCCGTTGCGGGGGAGAGCCTGCCAGTCCTCGCGTTCCGCAACAGCAAGCTGTGCGGTCCGGCAGAACTCCGGTTCGACGGTGCTGCCATCGCGACCAGCAGCGTCCGTCTGACCGCACCGAACACCCACACCTACCAGGAACTCTTCATGACCATCGTCGTGCCACTCACCGCACGCGCCGGCACCCACCACCTCGACCTGATCGGACCGGTCCCAGCCGCACACGGGCAATTCTGCGGCGACGTCCCCGAGCGCCAGGGCACGGTCGCGTCCGCATCCATGACTATCGGGACGCCGTAAAGGCAAGTGACATGGGTCCGAGCGATCAGCGCGCCTGAACCGCACAGATCTGCCGCCGGCAACGCACGATGAGGTCAAGGACTAGACGGGCTCGTGAGTGCGGGGCAACGACGGCCTGACGGTTCAGCAGCGTTGTTGACTATCCCCGCCGAGACTGTGATGTGGATGCGACCTCGACCACCGCCACTGGCTGACGCTGCCCCGACAATCTTGCCAACCAGCGCGAGGGGATCCACAAGATCAGCTCGTACGCTGGGCTCCGGGGAACATCACGGGCCGGCGGCCGGATGCCGGTGTATCGGGGAGCAAATTGGGAGCAGCACCCGATCCCAACCGCGCAGAACGTCTCTAAACGGGCGTCAACTGCGCTCAACGGCGCCGCTGCGATGCAGGTCATCGGCGAAGTCGCAGCTCAGCGACTCGCCGGGCGTCCGTTCACACCGGAGAGGTCACTGGTTCGATCCCAGTATCGCCACCACGTTTCCGCAGTTCAGCCGCCACTTCCTGGATGCATGTAATGAATCTGCACCGTATGGCTTCTTACTGGGGAGCAAATCGGGAGCACAAGATCATCTAGTGCGTGCTGGCCGGGGCGCTGCCAGCGATGCCCATGGAAGTCGGACGTTGTGCCATGTGGCGGGCCTCGGTGTATCGGTGGCGTCTGTCCGGCTGCGCGCAGGTAGCTGTGGTAGGTCGCCCACTTCGCGGGGGTCGCGTCCATGGAGGTGGTGTACGACGGGCTCGCTGACGAGCGTGTCGTGAGATAGAAGACGGTCATCGCAGAGATCCTTTGAGACGGCTAAGTCACAATCAAAGGAGACCAATGCGATGACCGCACCCAAGAGTGTGGACCCTGCCGGGCTGTGGCGCGAGCAGATCGAGTCGGCGAGCCCGGACCTGCTGCGGGCGATGGTGAAGACGTTCGCGGACGCGTTGATGAGCGCGGAGGCCGACGCGGTCTGCGGGGCCGGCTACGGCGAGCGCAGCGAACAGCGGGTGAACTCCCGCAACGGGTACCGGGCTCGGGAGTGGGACACCCGGGCCGGCACGGTCGAGCTGGCCATTCCGAAACTGCGGCAGGGCAGCTACTTCCCGGATTGGTTGCTGCAGCACCGCCGCCGCGCTGAACAGGCCCTGGTGTCGGTGGTGGCGACCAGCTATCTGCTGGGGGTGTCGACCCGGCGGGTGGAGAAACTGGCTGAGCAGCTCGGCGTCCGCCAGCTGTCCAAGTCACAAGTCAGCGAGATGGCGCAGCACCTGGACGCCCAGGTCGAAGCGTTCCGCAACCGGCCGCTGGACTCGGGCCACTACACGTTTATCTGGATGGACGCCTTGGTCATCAAGGTCCGTGAGCACGGCCGGACCGTGAATGTGCACGCGTTGATTGCGGTCGGTGTGAACGCCGACGGCGGCCGGGAAGTCCTCGGCCTGGACGTCGCCAGCGACGAAGACGGCGCCGGCTGGCTGGCGTTCCTGCGGTCGTTGACCGCGCGAGGGCTGTCCGGGGTGCGGCTGGTCATCTCCGACGCCCACCGCGGTCTCGTGGGTGCGATCGGCGCCGCCCTGCCCGGCGCAGCGTGGCAGCGGTGCCGCACGCACTATCTGCGCAACCTGCTGGCGAAGGTACCCAAGACCGCACAGCCGTGGGTCGCCACCCTGGTCCGCACCATCTTCGACCAGCCCGACGCCGACGCGGTGACCGCCCAGTACGCGCGGGTGGTCGAGGCGATCGAGCAGAAATTCCCGGCCGCGGCCGGACACCTCGACGACGCC